>JBAVPI010000274.1:0-12928 GCA_049692915.1 Pyrinomonadaceae bacterium | reverse complement strand
TTCGTGCGCGACCCGACGGGCGCGGTCGTGCAGGGCGCAACCGTCACGGCGCTCAACCCCGCGACGAACGAGTCACGCACCGCGACGAGCAACGATGAGGGCTTTTACCAGATCACGAAGCTCCCGCCGGGAAGCTATCAAGTGACGGTCGAAGCGACAAACTTCAAGCGCGCCGTGCTCACGTCCGTGACCGTCACGGTGGGCCAGCGTGCCAATCTCGACATCCCGCTCGAACTCGGCACTCTCGGCGAGACCGTGACCATCTCGGACGCGACCGCCGACATCATCGAGACTTCACGGACAAACGTCTCGACCACGATTGACCAGACGCGCATCCAGAATTTGCCGATCAACGAGCGCAACTACATCAACTTCGCGCTGACCAACGCCGCCGTGACGCGCGACAACGGTCGGCCCATCGGCCCCGCGCCGACTTCCGGTTTGAACTTCGGCGGCCAGCGAGGCCGCTCGAATCTCGTGCAGGTTGACGGCGCTGACAACACGGACAATTCCGTCAACGCCTCGCGCTCGACCGTGAGTCAAGAGGCCGTGCAGGAGTTTCAGGTCGTGACCAACTCCTTCGCGCCGGAGTTCGGCAGGAGTTCGGGCGGCGTCGTCAACGTCGTCACCAAGTCCGGCACGAACGATGTGCACGGCAACGTCTTCGGCTTCATCCGCCACAAGAGCATTCAGTCGCGCAACCCTTTCGCGCCCGTCATTGACAACGACCCGGACAAGAAACCGCCGTTCACGCGCGCGCAGTACGGCGCGACCATCGGCGGCCCGCTCGACCGCGACAACACCTTCGCCTTCCTCGCTTTTGAACAGCGCAGGCGGCAAGAGTCGGGCTTCTTCACGAGCGACGTGGCGGCCGGACTCAACTCGAATGCGACGATTCCGGCTATCCCGGAACTCGGCCCGCTCTTCCCTTCGGCGATCAACTTCAACCGCCTGACCACCGCGCAAGCCGCGTTCATCCCGGCGGCCATTGCGCAGGGACGCGCGCTTTTGACGAACGCCAACCCCGTCATCCGCGCGCAGGGGCAGTCGCTCATCGTCGGCACGATCAACTATGCGTATCTCGCATCGGGCGGCGGCAACACGGCTCTGACGGGCTTTAACCCGCTCGTCGTCGCGCCCGCCGCTTCGCAACTCGTCGTCGGCTCAGCCGTGCCGATTGCCAGCCGCCTCGCACCCGGCCAAGTCGTCGGCAGCCGCTTCTTCCTCGCCGGGACGCCGCTCCCGTTCACGACCAACGCGGCGGGACAGCCCATCGCCTTCCGCCCGCTCCTCAGTTTGCAGAAGGTCTTCCCGATCTCCGAATCAACCACCTTCTCTTCGGCCCGACTCGATCACAAGATCACGGACAGCAACCAACTGAACATGCGCTTCAGTTACAATCCGAGCGACATCACGGGCATTCAGGTCGAGTCGCAGAACCAGTCGCTCGGCCAGAACGATTTTTCGCGCACAGGGATTCAAACCCTGCGTGATTCGGCGTTCGTCGCCGCGCTCACTTCGACGCTCTCCGACAAGGTGGTTAACGAAGGGCGCTTCAACTTCGGCCAGCGCCGCGCGACCTTCAAGTCGCAGAACGGCGATGCCGTCGCCATCAACATCACGGGCACGGCCTTCTTCGGGCGCGAGCTTTTCTCGCCCGTCATCAGAACCGAGAATCGCTACGAGTACACCGACAACCTCAACGTGGTGGCGGGCAATCACACTCTCAAGTTCGGCGGCGATGCGGCCTTCGTCAGCGTCGGCGCGATCTTTGAACTCAACTTCGCCGGACTCGCCAACTTCGGTGGACTCGGCGCTGGCACGTTCGTTCCCGGCTCGCCCGAAATCACCCCCGTACAACAGTACGGCATGGGTTTCCCCAGCAACTACATACAGGGCTTCGGCGATCCGAAAAGTAAGCTGAAGAATCGTCCGCTCGCGGCCTTCGCGCAGGACTCTTGGAAGATTCGCCCGAACCTAACGTTCAACTACGGCGTGCGCTACGACTACGAGATCACGGATCAAATTCCGACGCGCGGCTTCAGCGACACGCTGCCGAACGGCATCTCGCTGACCCCCGCGCAGGTGCTCGCCGCGCAGGACGCTTATAACGTCCAGCAGGGTTTCCCGCGCGACAAGAACAACATCGCGCCGCGCGTCGGCGTGGCGTGGGATATCAGTAACGACAGCAAGACCGTCCTACGCGCCGCCTACGGTCTCTTCTACGACCACCCGCTGCTCGGCATCGCCTTTAACTCCGACATCGCCGACAACGTGCAACAGCAGCAGTTCGTCGCCGCTCCGGGCCTCCCGTGCGGGGGGCCAGCGGCGCTGCCCTGCGGTTCGACGCTCAACGCCTCGGCGATCTTTCAGGGCGTCGTCTTTCCCGGACTGACGCAGGGCGTCGCTCCCACCGCCGATTATCAGAATGGCCGCCAGCGCTTCAACGACCAGACGTTTCCCGGCTTCGGGCCGGCGCTGCCGTTCCCGCTCTCGGTCTCGAAAAATTTCGAGTACGCTTATGCCAATCAGGGAAGCGTGCAGCTTGAGCGGCGTCTGACGAAGGACATGTCTTTCACCGCCGGGTACTTGTTCGTCGGCGCGCACCACCTGCCGCACCCGACTAACCTCAACCCGCCGAACAACGCTCTGCTCATTCAAAACTTCGTGCGCTGCAACAACCGGCAGCCCGTGACGACGAGCGAAGTGCTCACGCTCTCGCCCTCGGCGTGCGCCAACATCGTCGCGCAACCGGTTCCCGGACTGGTCTCCGTCACGACGCGCGGCGCGGTCATCCAGCCGTTCGCGGCGAACCTGTTCCGACCGGGCGGCCCGAACTACTTCTTCGTCCAATCGGTGACGGGCGGCGCGGTCACTCCGGCGGTGCTCAACGGCGTGCTGACGGCCACAGGCGCTCTCGCGCGTCCCGGCATCATCTCGACCTTCGGCGACGTGAGCGCGCAGGTCTCGGACGGCAACTCGGTCTATCACGCCGGAAACTTCGAGTTGAAGAAACGCTTCTCGAACAATTTCCAGTTCCTTGCTTCTTACAACTGGTCGCACTCGATTGACGACTCATCCGACTTGCAGACGCTGTTGCTGCCGCAGGACACGGGCAACTTCCGCGCCGAGCGTGCCGACTCGCTCTTCGACCAGCGTCACCGCTTTGTCTTCAGCGGCGTGCTGGCGTCGCCCGCCTCTTGGCGCGGCGAGAGCGGCTTGCGCGGTTTCCTTTCGGACTTCGTCGTCGCGCCGATTTTTGAAATCTCTTCGGGCCGCCCCTTCAACATCCTGACCGGCATTGACACCAACAACGACCAGACGGGACAGACCGACCGCCCGAACGTTGACGCGAGCGGCGCGCTGACGCTGCCCGCCCCGTTCCAATCGGGGAACCTCGGACGCAATCGAGGCATCACGCATTCTTTCGCTTCGCTCGACATGCGCATCTCGCGCAAAATCAACTTCGGCGAGCGATTCAATCTCGACGTGATCGCCGAGGGTTTCAACCTCTTCAACCGCTTCAACGAAGCTGCGGTTTCGCCGCTCTTCACGGATGTCAGAGACTTTGCCCAGCGCGACGGCTCAGGCCGCTTCTTCAGTCGCCCGACCGCCTCGTTCGACCCGCGCCAGTTCCAGTTTGGCTTGAAACTAAACTTTTGATTTCAGGTGTGACTGGAAGCATAAGTCTGCCGTTTTGGCAGACTTATGCTTCCAAAAACTCGCGGCGACTTATGCTTCCGTAAAGTTGTCGCCTAGCATTGAGGTAAAGAACAGGGCCGCTAGCTGATTGTTAGCGGCCCTGTTCTTAGAATCCAACAACTCGCGAGCCTTCGTGAGTTGTTGCGGCATCTCGTCTTGACCGAGCAAGTCGTCTTGACCAAACAGGTCGTCCGGTTTCCTTCGGCGTTGCCGCCCGGCGGAAAGCTCCGCAGAGCCTCTTCCTGTCTCCAAATAATTCTTGCCTCCAAGTAATTCCTGCAACACAAAAGCCTCCATCTTCTTCCGGCGACGGATATCAATGAGCGGATAGCGGCAGACGGCCTAGATGATCTGCGTTGTTCCGCCGAAGGTCGTGAGCGTGAACCCTTTGAAGGGTTCGTTGAAGCAAGCTTTCTGTTCTTTGAGGAAATGGATGGCGATGGCCTCTCCCATGAGGAGCGATTGGGTCGCGTCGGAACGCCAGTGGACGCCCGCCACGTTGCGGCCCATCGCGACGTTGGAGGCTATCTTGTCGAGTTCGCCGCCGACGGTCAGTTGCGCGCCGGTGTAGGGCTTGATGGAGAGACCGTCGTCCGCGACTTCCAGCGGGTTCGGTATGACGTGCGACTCGTCGAACCATGCCTTGAGGATGGTGGTACACGCGCCCGCGACCGTCGCGTGGCCCGCTCCGTAAGACGGATGCGTGGGCGAGCCTTCGGGGTAGGCCATCGGCAGCAGCGCGTTGCCGGGAGTCATGTAACCGCCGAGCCTCGACAGTGTGGCGATGTCGTTGAGGATTTCGGGGTGCACCGGATAAGCAACGCCGTAATAGGCCGTCCGATGAATGCGTGCGGCGAACACTTCAGGCCGGAGGCGTCTGTGCACGAACCACTTCTGGAACCAGACGGCGTGGAGCGCGCAGGCGGCCACTTTGCACATCAGGCTGAAGATATGCGGCTCGCCGAAAGTGCCGAAACCCATCTGCGTGCGGCTGCGCGCGTAGGGGTTGTTCGCGTCCAGCGGCGCGCCTGTGCCGAGCAGAATCAAGAGGGACTGGAAGTATGCTTGGAACAGCACGTCCACGTGTACCCACTGTGCGAGGTCGCGTCCGTTGCGCATGTAGCGCGGCACGGGGTTGAGGTTAATTTTGTGCGGCGGGCTGATTCCACTCTGCACGTCGAGCCAGTTGCCCGGCCCTTCGTTGAAGGCGGTCATGAAATCACCGGGCAGCGCGGTGTGCATCTTCCGTTCGAGGTCGTTGGCCCCGAAGCGGCAGGGTTGGTAAAAGAACTGCGAGAGGTACGGCCCTATCGCGTCGCCCGCCGTCAGACCGCGAAAGAGAAGACCCGGCACGACCGAACCCGTTGCATTCTTAGCGACTCCTGCGTCCGCGCCGTACTGCGTGAGGTCTCGTGCGGCGGCGTCCGCCGTCGGGTGAGCATCGTAACGCGCGAAAGGGACATCACGCAGTAATGCCATCCAGTAGTTCTCGGCAATCTCCGCCGCGAGTTCACGACTGGCGAAAGCGGGCGGCGGAGGTTGCACGAAAGCCTGCGTGTCGCCTCCTTCGAGTTCGTAAGCCAGACCAGCCTGCGGGTTGGTGAGTTTGCGGTCGCCGCCGACTTCGATGGCGTCGAAATCGGCGGGGTCGCCGCTGTCGAGCGCCGCGATCATGCTCTGGTAGGCAGAGGGTTCGACTTCGCCGTTACCCAGATGCTTGAGTCCCTTCGAGTAGCTCGCGAACTTCCGTGAATAGCGTTCTTCGTCGCCATTCGTCAGGTGTGCGCGGTCTGTGGCCGACGCGCGCATGTTGGCCTCCGCCGCGTCCTGACGCACCTGTGCCGCACGCTGCGAGCGTTGCGCGGGAGACAGACGCTGCTTCGTCTGTAGCAACGCGCTCAGGACGGAGGCGGGGCCGAACCCGAAAGCGGCAACCCCGGTCGTCACCTTTGCCGCCGCGCCTAAGTAGCGAAGGAATCGGCGTCTATGGAAGGCTTTAGCGGGCGACTTTTCGCGCATCTGTGTGCTCCACGTTGATTACATGACAGAATTTTAAGGACAACGCGCGCGGGGTCGTCACGGCTCACACACCGTCGAGTCGAACTTCGCGCCTCCGTCCACGGGCGGGCAATCTTCTTCACGCGGGACTGAGACCTTGACCGTGCCCTGACAGACTCCTCCCTTCCCGTCCGAGGCGGTGAAGAAGATGGTATAGACGCGCCCGTCGCCGTGCTTGTCGCGTTCGGCGCGCAGGAGAGCGGTAGTCGTGCCGACGATCTGTGCGTCGGGGCAGTGTTCCCGCTTCTTGAAGTTGGTGTTGGTCGGCTCGTCCTGCATGATGCGGTCTATCCTGATAGTGACGGGGTCGCCGTTCGGGTCGTTGACGCCCTGAATGGAGACCGGAATCATCCGCTCGTGCTTGTTCGGGAGGACGGCAACGCTGGCTCGCGCCGCGGCGCAGTTGGGCGCGGTGTTGAAGTCCGGCTGGCCTTTCGGGACGAGCGTGAAGCCGACATTCGGGTCGCGCACGCAGACGACCATCTCGTTTGAGACGACCGAAATGAGCGAGTTACCGAGGATGGTTATGTCGCGCGGGTTGCGCCGGGACGGGCACGCCGGGTTGGGGCCGGGGATGCCCGGCGACTGGAAGGCCATGACGAGCGACGAGGCAATCTGTCCGGCAGTCTCGTTGCGCACGGTGTGGACGTTGATGCCGCAGTTTCCGAGCGGTGTGTTCTCCAACACCGTGATGTCGCCGCCCGCAGCGCCGCCCGCGGCGGTCTCGAAGTTGAGCATCATCACGATCAATTGATTCAGGACGGGGATGCCGATGTTACTAACGTCGAAGCACGCGCCCGTCGCACTGCCGGGTCGCGCATAGAGGGCCGTGATTAACTGACTGCCTTTGACGCCCGGTGCGGATAGGACGAGCTTCGGATCGTCGGGCGGCAAGTCTTCCCTGAAGACGTTGTCGGTCGGTTGCAGCCCCTGCACTCTGGCGAATACGGTCTTCGCCACGCACTCAGGATTATCATTGAGCGCGTCGCGCGCTCGCTGCATGATCTGCGTGGTCGTCTCGCCGCGCCGGAAGAAAACGTCGGACGAGCAGAGCGCGCGCGTCGCCCCGTCGCCGCTCTGAATGCTGGCGACGATGACGAAGAAGCCGTCAACCGGCGCGGTCTGCAAAGATGTCAGCGTGTCAGCCGGGGAGGTCGCGCCGCCGCTGCCGCCGCTGCCGCCTCCTCCCCCGTCTCCGTCCCCGGACGGGAAGGAGACACCAACCGTGCTGCTCGGCGGGTTATCGAGTTGCGGGCAACCGATGATTTGATCAATCCCGACCTGCGAGCCACACTTCACGCGGACGCTGCTGAGAGGGTTCGTCGGGGTGTTGCAGGTGGCGATGTTGACGCCGTTGAGACAGTTGCCGTTGAAGCAGGCCCAAGCCACAGGGCGGTCAATGTAGAAGCCGCCGTTACTGGTCACGAGTTGGCCGGTGGCGTCGGTCTTGATCGTACCGTTGCGCGCGTCAACCGACCCTTGCGCGCAGATGTTTCCGTTCTGCTGAATGATTTGCATCGTACAACTCGGCGTGTTCGGGAGAAAGGCCGTGCCGAAAACGGGGATGTCCCAAATCTGCCCCATCACCCAGCCCTCGTAGTTGCTCAAGAACGGCTGTGAGAGGATGAAGGCCCCGCGGCCATGTGTGGCCGCGAAGACGCGCCCGTGCGTCTCGTCAATCGCAATTTCATAGACGGCGACCTTCGGCAGTCCGTTGCTGAACGGCGACCATGAGACGCCGCCGTCCATGCTCCTGTAGATGCCGATGTCCGTCCCGACCCAGACGTTCGAGGACGCGCTCGGCTCGATGCTGACGGTGTTGACGGGGATGTCGGGCAAGGCGTTGCTCCCGCTCCCGCTCGCCGGACTCCAGTTGGTGCCGCCGTTCGTCGTCTTGAAAACGTGCGCGCCGAAGCCGAAGCCGGAGAAGGTGACGTAGGCCGTATTGGCGCTGTTCGGATCAACCGCGATGCGCGTGACGACAGCCTGAGGCAGCCCCTTGGCCGCGCCCCCGATGGCAGTCCAGCACGCCGGTGTGGTGCACGCGCCGCTGGTGACGAAAAGCTGGCCGTCGTAGTAGCCGACGTAGAGGCGGTTGGAATTATTAGGGGCGACGGCAATCGCCGTGATGACGTTCGTCCGGTTGATGTCGGGGAAGGTGGTGCCCGTGCCTCCGAGGACGGGACTGACAGCCGTCCAGTTGTCACCGTCGTTGGTGCTCTTGTAGAGGCGGTTCGTGCCGAGGTAGAACGGGTGCGGCGCGGTCGTGTCCTGAACGAAAGGCGGGTAGAAGGAGGACGGGTCGTTCGTATTGATGCCGGTCAATATATAGGGCCAATCGCAGCAGCCACCGCCGTTCACAGACCTCCGCGGTGTAACGTCAAAATAAACGTCGTACATCTTCCGCACGTCGTCCAAGTCCATGTTGGTCGAGGACGAATCGCCGTCGGCAATGTGTTGCCAGACGCGCGTCCCGCCCCACCTGTTCGTGCCGTTGTCCTGCGTGCCGCCGATGACCACGTCGGTCAGAGGCGACCATGAGATGGATTGAAAGCCGGTGATTTGCAGATCGGAGTTACCGCTCGTCCAGTTGTTGCCGCCGTTGGTCGAAGAGGCGAAGCCGCCGTCAGAGGAGTCGTAGAGCAGGCTTGAGTTGGACGGGTTGGGGAAGACGATGGCGTGGTGATCCGGGTGGACGCTACTGGAACCAACGTCCCCGAATGTCGCCCCGCTGTCCGTTGACTTGCAAAGCCTCGCGCCGCCCCAAAAGATTGTGTTCGGTTGATTGGGGTCAATCGTGAGCGCGTGCGTGTAGCGAGTGTAGCCTCGCGGACAGTGGGAGTCTAGACCCTCGGCGATGCTTCCCGTGTGGGTCTGCGTCCACGTCGCGCCGCCGTTCGTTGACTTGTAGAAGGACGGCCCACAGCTATCCAGAAGGGCTTTCGGACAATGGCCGAAGGCCGCGTAGAGAATCGCCTGCGAGGCCGCGCTCGGCCTGTGGATCGCGAGTTCGACGTGGTCGAAGGTAAGGGTCGTGGTCGGGTTCGGCAAGCCGGGGGCAGCCGGGCAGCCGGCGACGACTATGCCGGGGTTGAGCGGACACCACGTCGCACCGTTGTTGATTGACTTGAAGATGCCACGGCCCAGAAAGCCCGCGTACAGTATGTCGTGATTCTGCGGGTCAATCTCAAGGTCGGTCGGCCTGTCGCCATCCGAAGTTCCCTGCACGGTGAGTTTCGTCCAGTCCACACCATTGTTATTCGAGAGGTAGAGGCCGTAGCCCATTGAAGGCTTCGGCGCGGTGAAGGTTGATTGGCTGGCCGAGGCGGTGACGCCGCTGGAAAGCGAGACGAAGATTCTTTTAGTGCTGCCGGAGGTGGTCGGGTCGAGCACGACTTTGTTGATGGAGCCGAACTTGAACAGGTTTGCCCCGCGCAGGCTCCAGAGGAACTCAGGGAACTCGCCGCCCTTCATTTTGCCGACGAGTAGCCCTGCGCCGTAATAGGTGTCGCGGCGGATGGCGTTCTCGCCCGTCCCGGCGTAGATCGTGCCGCAAGTCTCTGCGTTCGCGCAGCTGCCCGGAACGTCCAACACCACTGCGCCGATGGCGAGGGAAGCCTCTTGATCCGACATCGGCTTCCAATTCTGCCCGCCGTTGGTCGAATGCCAGACGCCGCCGAGCGCCGTCCCCAACCACACGTCGCTCGCGTTGGAGGGGTTAACGGCGATGACCGTACTGCGGCCACTGACCTCGACGCGATCATGGATGCCGGCGTAAGTCTGGCCGCCCGTGATGGGCGACGGGCCGATGGGGAACCAGCTGAGGTCTTGAATAGGAAACTGCGGGGCGGCTCGACTCGCAAGGGTAGCGCTCGCTTTAAGAAATTTCACGCCCGCGTCAGGCCGCTTGGCCGCTCGCTCGCTCGCCTCCATCTGTTGCAGGGCAAGCAGGCGTGCGTCTCCGGGGATGCCGTTCGGGTAGGAGCGAACCGCTTGCTGCCATTCCTCTTCCGCCTGCTGCTTCCTGAACCGCGCCTGCTCGCGCCGCATCTCTAAAGCGTCGGGCGTTGTGGCTTGAATACCTGAGCCGTCGGGCCGCCCGTCCTGCTCCGCGCGCTGGCTCAAGGCAGGCTCCTCCATGCGAGTACCTGCTGCTCCGAAGGCCGTGAGCGACAACGCCAGAAAAATTAACCAACGTCGGACTCTAATCTGATTTTTCATGGTCTTGACCTTGTTGTGAGGACAGGAAGTTTGGACAGTTCGTGCGGAGTTCGTCGAAGTTGCGTACTGCGCGCAAACCGTGTGAAGTGGACGGGACGCTGGAAGTGTCGTGCGGCGGGCACTTGCGCTATCGGGCCATCTGTTGTCGGCCCTCGTCAGAAATGTTGGAAGCCTTGCGACTTCTCTGACAGCACGCCACGAATGCGAGTCAAATGTTGGCCGCTTCGACACTGCCCGACAGGAGGAGCGCCGGTGGACGAATGCTTTGAGACGAGACGCCATTTATCGTGCAAGACTCATTCCAGTCTCATCCGGAGAGCATAACGCCTGCTTTTAAAGAAATCCTTCACGCATTTTTAATTGATTGGAGTTAAGAGATGTCCTCTGAAGACAACACGCGCGCATACGTGTCCACACTTGTTCACAGGCGACAAAGTACAACGATTCAACTATCAGAGGGATTGCTCTGAATCTGTAACGTGTACTGGTTAGATTGGTCGTAGGTAGGCTCAATAAAGCGGTCGGCGGGCACGGCGTTTAGTAACCTTCAGCCTTCGTAATTTTCAGCCGTTGAGAAACGCCACCTGCGGGTCGGGTTGGCCGAGAAATCGTGAGGCCATAGACTGTGAATATGATCCTGCGTCATCGAATGCTAAAAGATCGCCTATCCGAAGTCCCTGCGGCAGCGAGGCCGCTCCGAGGATGTCCTTGGAGAATGTCGTTCGCCCGACGATGGTAGTGTCCGCGTATTGATCGTCGTTATGAAGCGGCTCTACTCCGGCGACGATCTGACGAATACGATGCGGCGTGTCGGGATGATGGAATGGCCGTGGAAAGACCGCCACGCTGCCATCCACCGCCGCAAAGCGTCGCTCTCCAAGTTCTTTTACATCGGTTACTGACGTTATAAATGTGCCGCACTCGGCTGTCAGGCCGCGACCCGGCTCGACGATCACGTCAACGTGCTGCTTCAGTCTGGCCCGCAATAGCCTCGTGTATTCTTCAACGCCCTGACCGAACGCGAAAACATCAAAGCCCGGCCCTTCATGCCGGTAATTAATCCCGATGCCGCCTCCGATGTTTAAGTAACGCAAGCCACTGACGCTCGCCGCGAGGTCGAAGAATGATTCCAGTGTGGGCAGCATCTCATAGTGATGTTGAAAGTTAGTTCCCAGATAGATGTGCAGCCCCGTCAACGAGCAACCGAAGTGATTTGCGATGGCGGCCGCCTTGTTTACGTCTGCGGCTTCGATGCCGATTCTGTCTGCGCTCCTTCCCCTTCCGAGTGAGGCCGCGTTGACGCGAATCCCCGCCTCAAGAGCGCCCAGTCCGAACCACTCTTCGAGTTGCGAGAGCGAATCAATATTGGTGCGAATGCCTGAAGTCTGAAGCAGACGCATGTCTGCGCGCGCGATGCCGGTTGAAGTGAACTGAATCCGTTGAGGTGGAAAGCCTACGTCGCTCGCGAGACTGAGATGAGGTATCGAGTTGACGCAGGCACCGACCCCGGCATTCGCCAGCAGCCGCAGCACCTGAGGACAGTCGTTCGCCATGGTGGCGAAGAACAGTCGCGCCTCCGCGCCCGCTAATGCGGAGCGCAACTCCGCAACCCGCGCGCGCAGTCTCGGAAGGTCATAGACGTAGAGCGGCGTTCCGTGTTTGAGCGCAAGCGCAGCCAGTTCCGCGTCCGAGCGCGGAGCTGCGGCCACTGCCGGGGCATCGGGCGCGACTGTATCGTAGGTTTTAATCATGATGTGCCTTAATGAGTCCTTCGCGGGCCGCGCTCTCAAGGGACGCGAGCATGGCCGCGGCGTCCAACCGGGCGGCACCCTCCGTCGCCCCCGGCGGGGTCTCAACGCCGAGCCGTCCCAAGAACAACTCGCCTGCGGTGGCGGGGTTTCTGCCGAGGGTTTCGAGGGCGTCGAATAGCATTTGTTCGACCCGTAGGAGCCTGACGAAGCGTTCGCCCGAAACCTGCCAGACGAGGTAGGTCGGCTCCTCTTTGAGCGGAAGTTCGGGGCGACCGAGCAGCGCCGGAGTAACGTCGTAGTCGAGCGCGAGGGTCGCCACAATCGAGCCGGGTGATAACAGGGTGTTGAGCGTGATCGGCGTCGAAGGTTCCATCGTGGGCAAGACCAGCGAGCGGTGAGAGGCCATCGTTGTACTCGCCGACGCAGAGGCGCTCTCGGCGACGCTGAGGTTCACCTGAACGGCCCTTGCGACCGCGATGATGGCGGCTGACACCTCCGGCATGTTGCCGAGCGTTTCCAGAACGAACGTTGCAAATGCGGCGGGCGTGCCGTAAGAGCGGCGGTGGGCCGGTGCGCCGCGGGCGTCGTTGCGTGCGTGAATCCAAGGTAGCCAGCGGCTGAAAACTTCGTACATCCCGCCCGCGAGTCGGGCCAGCGCGAGTGTCGGAGCGAGTGCGGCCTCGACGAGCGGCGAGAACTCATCCACGCCGTCAATAGCGTTCAACTCGCCGGGCACCACATCGGGAAGGCGCGGTCGGAAGTATGAGCCGTAGAGGACGGAATCGCTGCGCACGAGTTGCCGGTTCGCCATGTCGGTCTGCGCGCCCAGCGGGAGGTCTACGAAATGTCCGCGGCATTCCATCTCTTTGAGGCGCGCGTACATTGAGGAGTCTGCGAAGGGGCAGTAGCCGAAGAGGTGCGTGGGCCGACATCCGAGTCTGAGGGCGCGTTCGTAGCCGTCGAAGGTCTCGCGCAGGCTCCCGGCATCTTCAGTCGGGAACCCGGCGATGAAGCCTGCGTTCGGGGTGATGCCAGCATCCCGGCAAGCCTCCAGCATCGCGAAGGACTGTGACAGTGAAATGTTCTTGCGAATCTCGCCGAGGATGCGCGGCGACCCGCTCTCGATGCCGAAGTAGATGGCGTCGCAGCCCGCGCGCGCCATCACGGAGAGCAAATCCTCGTCCACCGTGTCGGTG
>JBAVPI010000273.1:0-4073 GCA_049692915.1 Pyrinomonadaceae bacterium | reverse complement strand
GGACAGGACGCGGGCGCGGATTATTACGAGGCCGAAGTCAACATAGACGAACTCGCCGCGCTCATCTTTGAAGACCTCCAACTGCCGTTCCTCGAAGAGAAGGCGAAGCGGGCCGTCGAGTCAAAGACGACGCGCTTCAACGAAATCCGTCGCACAGGCGTGATGGCGAACCTCGATAAGCGCCGCATGATTCTTGAGAACATCAAACGGCGCGCGCGCGAGTCGAAGGCGGCGCGCTTCGGCGACGTGAAGAAAGAGGATTTGCGTTTCAAGTCTTGGGAGGATGAGAAGCGCTATGAGTCGAACGCCGTCGTGCTCGCGCTGATGGACGTGTCGGGTTCGATGGGCGAGTTTAAAAAGTACGTCGCGCGCTCGTTCTTTTTCTGGATGGTTCGCTTCCTGCGCACGAAGTACGACAACGTTGAGATCGTCTTCATCTCGCACCACACGGAGGCGAAGGAAGTCACCGAAGAACAATTCTTCACGCAGGGCGAGTCCGGCGGCACAGTCGTCTCTTCCGCCTATCAACTCGCGCTCGACATCATCCGCGAGCGATATCGCCCCGCCGACTGGAACATCTACCCGTTCCATTTTTCCGACGGCGACAATTACTACTCGGACAACGAAGAGGCCGTGCGGCTCGCCGACGAGTTGATTACGACCTGCAATCTTTTCGGCTACGGCGAGATCGGCGAAGAGGGCGCGTCCGGCTACCGTCGCTCTTCGGGCGCGCTGCTCTCGATCTACAGCGACCGTCTCAAGAACAACGAACGCTTCATCGGCGTGCGGATTGACGACAAGGATGATGTCTATCCGGCCCTCAAACAATTCTTCGGATTAAGGATTCAAACGATATAAAGGAGTCAATATGTCAACAGGAGACCGTATGCACCACATGCAGATAATTGAGAGTTTTGAGAATGAACTCAGCCAATTACGACAAGATATTGAGGGATTAAATCTCATCGAAAGCAGTTTACGGGGGAAAATCAAACAACTTCAGGATATGTTAGGAGACGTTGTTGATCCTCCTGCCTCGGAAATTCATTTTGTTGGTAATTTGAGTAGAAGACTTTTCCATAAGCCCGAATGTGATTGGGCTCTTGAGTTGAAATTTAGAAATATCAAACTATTTTCTTCACGTGAAGAAGCTGTTAGAAATGGATTCCAAACCTGTAGGGTATGCAATCCATAAAACGACCAACTGCACCGTAATGGAGTCATTGCGCTTGTACCCAATAGATGAGCGCGAAGATGTCTATCCGGCCCTCAAACAATTCTTCGGGCGGCGCGGCGTGGAGGCTTGAGCCGGTTCACATCCGCGGCACGTCGCGGTCGGCCTTCGCCCGCGTCAATTCGTCATTCTCCGCAAACAGCCAAGAGCCTCAACATCTCTCGCCCTCGTCTTCAAAAAAATGGATGGATATTCAGTAATTTGATTGAGACTCATGCCGACTGTCCGGACAGCGCGTCCGTTTGAAAGTGCAAGCGCCTTCATTTCAGCGCATTGATTCTTTGAAGGCCGTTCCACGCGTGGGTGGAATAAGCTTTGCGTCCGTCGAATGATAAGCGGCTCGCCAAGCACTTCAGATCAACGTTAGAGGGTAGTTCGCGGCGAGTTCCTAAGACTTTCTCCGTCATCCGCGAGCCGTTCATACGACGGCATTCCGTACAAGCACGATCCAAGGGTCATCAACAGGCTTTAGCTCTTACCCCGCTCACCTCCGTCAGCAAGGCGTTCATCCGCCCGACGGAAAAAAAGCCGGAGCGCGCCGTAAAGACGCGCGCGTGTTTTCTACTCGGACACATTATCAACAGGAGCTTACCCATGAGGACAAACAAGATGAAGCGAACTGTCGCTTCGATGCTCACCGCCATCGTCCTGACGTTGACGCTGTTCATGCCGTCAGCCGCCCTCGCCCAGACGGCGAACACCGGCGTCATCACCGGCGTCGTCCAGAACGAGAAGGGCGAGGTCGTGCCCAACGCGACCGTCAGGGCCGTCAACGTCGGCACCAACGCCACGCGCGAGGCCAAGACCAGCGACGAAGGCGTCTATGAAATCTCGCAACTTGCGCCCGGCACTTACCGGCTCGAAGTCGAAGCGCAGGGCTTCTCCAAGGTCGTGCAGGACGCCGTCGTCGTCAATGTGCTCCAGCGCACGACGATCAACCCGGAACTACGTGTCGGCAGCATCGGCGAGATCGTTAACGTCACCGCCGAGACGGCCCCGCTCGTCGAAACGACGAAGACGGACGTGAGCGGCGTGATCGATCAGCGCCGCCTTGAGAATCTGCCGGTCAACGGGCGCTCGTTCGCGTCGCTCGCCGTGCTCATTCCGGGCGCGACGCTCGCGCCCTCTTTCGACCCGACGAAATCACGCGTCGGCACTTTCTCGGTCGGCGGTGCAACGGGTCGCAACGTCAACATCACGGTGGACGGCGGCGACAACAAGGACAACGCCGTCGGCGGTATCCTCCAAAATTTCTCGCTCGAAGGCATACAGGAGTTCGCCCTCTCGACGCAACGCTTCTCCGCCGCCAACGGTCGTTCGGGCGGCGCGCTGCTCTCGGTCATCACCAAGAGCGGCACGAACGCTTTCCACGGCTCGATCTTCGGCTTCTTCCGTGACGACAAACTGAACGCCAACGCGCCCGCGCTGCTCGCGAAGGCCAACACGTTCATCTTCGCGCCGGGCGACGCCGTCAAGCCGCCCTTCAGCCGCCAACAGTTCGGCGGCTCTTTCGGCGGCCCCATCAAGCACGACAAGGCTTTCTTCTTCGGCACCGTCGAGCGCACGCGCGAGCGCGGCAACTCCATCGTGTCGAGCGCCGATCAGGCGGAGATTCGTCTGCTCGAACCGTTCGGCTACAAGGCCGTGCAGTTTCTCCCGCAGCCCTTCAACGATACGCAGTACACGCTCAAGGGCGACTTCAACCTTTCGTCGAATCACACGCTCGTGACGCGCTTCGCCGGCCAGAACAACGACGCCTTGAACGATCAGGCCGGCTTCCTCATCGTTCGCACGGACTTGTCGGGCGGCAACAAAACGCTGAACACGCTCTACAGCTTCCTCGCCAACGAGACGTGGGCCGTGAATCAGAGAACCGTCAATCAGTTCACGTATCAATACTCGACGTTCGATAACCAGATTCTGGCGACGACCGAACTGGCGAACCTCTCTTTCCCCGGCGGCCTCGTCGTCGGTCGTAACGGCAACGTGCCGCAGCAGACCATTCAGAAGAAGCACCAGTTCCGCGACGACCTGAGCTACAACCGCGGCAACCACGGCTTCAAGTTCGGCGGCGACTTTACCTACGTCCCGACGCTCGGCGGCATCTTCGCTTTCTCGTCGGCACCGAACTACGAGTTCAACTTCGACCCCAGCGAGATCGCGGGCCACCCGGCCACTTTCCCGCAAGGCTTCCGCACGCCGGGCGTCGTCGCCGACATCATCCTCGCGGGCGGCGATCCGAGCTTCAACCTGCGCGAAGGCGCGAAGCAGTTCGCGTGGTACGTGCAGGACGACTGGAAGGTCACGCCGCGCCTGACGATCAACATGGGCGTCCGCTACGATGTTGACTTCGGCTTCGTTGATAACGCGCACGCGGCGGAAAATCGCGCCTACCGCGCCCTCAAGATTATCGGCAGCCCGTTTGCGCACAAGGTGGTCGAGGACGACACGAACAACTACAGCCCGCGCGTCGGCTTCGCGTGGGATGTGCGCGGCGACTCGCGCTCAGTGCTGCGCGGCGGCTACGGCGTCTATTTCGACCAGTCGTTCCTGAACGTGCCGCTGTTCGCCGTTCAGCAGGCGAACCCGGAAATTTACGCCTCGTTCCTGAACGACGCCGACGGCCTGAACATCAGTTCGGCCCCGCCGACCGTTCCGCGCCCGCTCACGAACCCTCTGCCCGGCTCGCGCGGCAGAATGCTCGACCCGGACTTCGAGTCTCCATACACGCAGCAGTTCAACGTCGGGTACGCGCAGGAAATCGGGCGCAACATGTCGCTCGAATTCGACTACGTGCACATTCTCGGCCTGCACGAGTTCACTTCGCTCGACATCAACC
>JBAVPI010000272.1:0-1673 GCA_049692915.1 Pyrinomonadaceae bacterium | reverse complement strand
GCTGAAAATCATCGCGCGGCGCGGCGACGAGCGTCGTCTGCTCCTGCCCTCGTCCGCAGACGTTGAAGTGCCGGTCGAGTTCCCAGAGACGCTTGTTGTCGCGGTCGAGTATGAGCAGGCCGCCCGAAGGTAGCGCGGCCATGTCGAAGGGCGCGAAAGGCACGGCTTCGGGCCAGAGGATTCGGAGCGGCGAGTTGTCGGCGTAGAGGTCGAAGACGAGCAGCCCCTTCGGTTCAACCACGCCCGCCACGAGGAATTGGTCGGCGGTCACGGCGAGGCCCGCGAGGCGTACATCCTTCGGCGGGTTCACTTCACGCGGCGCGAAATCGCCGTCCGGCGGCGGCTGCGGCGCGGCCTCTTCGCCGGTCGGCCAGAAGACGTTGACGGTGTACTTCTCTTCGCTGGAGGTGCAAATTCGTAGGGACTCGTCGTCAATCCAGTACCAGTTACCGTAGCGGTCGCGCGCCGCGCCGCGCCGCCCTGAGAGCGTCGGCGGCGTGTCTTTCGGCGGTGCGGTGAACTGGAACAGCAGCGGACGCAAAGTGAGTTCGCCGCGCTGGCGGCTCCAGACGAGATCAGCCGGTTGTTCGTCCTGCGCAGGGTCGTCGGGCAAGCGCAGAGAGACACGCCCGTCATTACAGGCGGCCCAGTCGTCCTCGCTGAGCAGGAGTTGAAATCTCGTTCCGTTAACGTCCAAAGACTAACTCTCCTCCAAGTCTCTTTCGGCCCGACACCCGTCGAGGCTAACGACTAACACTCGTCAGGAATTGTGGTCACGGGTAAGACCGGCGGCGCTGTCGTGTCTCCGCCCGCAGAGCCGTCGCCGGTTGTGCCGTCGCCCGGCACGAGCGCCCCCAGACCGCGCAGGTCGTCGAGGCTCAAAGCGTCGCCGATGGCGACCGAGATACCCATGACGCGCGGCAGTTCGAGGCCGTTCATCGTTATCTGCGTCGCGGCGGGCAGAGCGCCTTCGGCGATGAGCACGTCGTTGATGGAGAGCACGCCCTCGACGCGGCTCGCCACCGCCAGCAGTTCGCGGTCGGCGACGGGCTTGCGCAGCGGCCAGCCCTTTTGCATGCCTGCGTACTGCGGCGTGCACGGTTGCGACGCTTGATTGTCGTTTGCGGCTCGCGCGGGCAAAGGCGCGAGGAATTGCAGGATGGTCTGTCGCACAGACTCGCGCACCTGCGCGATGCCGACGCCCGCGACGACGTTGATGCCTATCGAGACCCAGACGGGTTTATAGACGGGGCCGCGCAGGAAGACTTCGGTCGTGACCAGACGGCGCGGGTCTATATAAGTGCAGATGGCGTCAAGGAAAAGTTTGTCGGGCTGCGGGGCCGCGGGCTGTAGCGGATCGTAGTTCGGGATGACCATGACGGTCACTGCGCCGGGCGCGTCTCCCGGTTCGTTTGGTACCAACTCCGGGTTGTAGGCAGTGATGATCTCCACGCGACCGAGGTCAACGCCGGGCGTGCGTGAGACGATGGTTTCAAAGTCGGAGGCGCTGACGAGACGGTCGCGGTGCTGGAGGTAGAGCGCGATCTGCTTCTCTCCCTCGCCGGTCGTCTCGGAGCGCGAGCCGTTCCATGTGCGCACCGGATTTGTGACCTTGATGCCCGCGGGCAGCGCAGGGCTGGCGTTGACCGACCCTGCGCCGACGTTGCCCGCCG
>JBAVPI010000271.1:0-3497 GCA_049692915.1 Pyrinomonadaceae bacterium | reverse complement strand
GGCGTCGCGGCAGCGGGAGGCGCACGCGCCGGCGGCAACAACGCGCCACCGGCTAACATGCCCAAAACGCAGATCGGTTCCGGCGGCAGCGACTTCTCCCTCTTTACGCAGGCGCGCGGGGCTATTACCGCCGACCCTGAATTAAAAACCGCCAACGTTATCGTGGAGGTCAAGGATGGCGTCGTGACGCTGAGCGGCAGGGTTGCCAACGCGGAGCAAAAGTTGAAGGCCGAACAACTCGTGCGCGCCGTCGGCCCAAAGAATGTCAGGAATCAACTACAAATTGCGGCGGGTAAGTGACGGCCCGCGACGCTTGTGATGCGGCCCGCGAAACGGGCGCGCGCGACTATCAACACAAAACCATAATGGAGAAGAACATGAGGGAGATGCGAACACACTTCTATACTTTTATCGCCGCGGCCATGATTTTTGTCGCCGCGCAATCATCCGTCGTCAAAGCGCAGGAGCAGGACAAGGAGGCGAAGAAACCTTCGAGCAGCACGGTGGATGCGTGGCGGCAAGCGCTCCCGCCGGAGGTCGAGGTCGAAAGACCCGCCGACGCGACGACGAACGTGGCGCAGCCCGCGTCCTCCCGCGCGGAGTCGGAGAAGAGCGTGATCGCGCTTGAGGGAAAGTGGATGGAGGCGTTGAAAGTCCGCGACGCGACCGCCCTCAATCAAGTCATCGGAGATGATTTCACGCTCGTCAGCCCGCAGTTCGTCGTCGCGGTCGGAGACAGGGACAAGTATTTCAATCACGCCCTACGCGACCTGCATCTCGCCTCCTACGACATAGACGAACTGTCGGTGCGGCTCTACGGAAGGACGGCCATCGTCAATGGAAGGATCAAGCAGAGCGCCAACGTCGCGGGCGTGGATTGGGGCGGCACATATCTCGTCACCGATGTCTGGGTCAGCCGCGACGGAATCTGGCGCGTCGTCAGCAGGCACATGAGCCTCCGCCCCGCAGCAGCAGCGAGCACCGTCCACGCGCCGGAGACTAAAAGCAAACAGGATTGAAGTCCGCCGACAGCCACCAAAGCGACGACGCGGCCCGATGACGCCGAGCGCGCGCAGGGCGGCATGAAGTTCAAGGAAGTGGTTAGTGAAAAGCGTTGTGTGAAAACTAGCGGATGCGCGTCATCTGCCTCCAGAAGAATCTGCCGAGGCGCGAGAAGGCATTGCGATCTTTCGCGCCCGATTGTTCGGCGGGCAGTCCGAGGGCGGCGGCGAGTTGCGGGTTGGGCGGCGCGATGTCTTCATCGCCGTGCTTTTCAGAGAGCCAGCGCGCGAAGATGCGCGTGACGGCGCGACGCTCGTTCAGCGGAGCTTCGGCGACGAAGGCTCCGCGCAAATCTTCGACTTCGGCGATCTCGAATTTGTTCGTTTCGTAATAAGCGCGCAGCGCCTTGAAGAAACGCTCGTCTTTGAGTTGTTCGTGCAGCGCGGCGAACATCAGCGCACCCTTGGCGGCGACGATTGCCGCGTACTGGAAAGAGTTGCGGTACTCGCGCGCGGCCCTCTCGGCAGTCATGTCTTCGCCGCCGAACGTGCGGTAAATCTGATAGACGCCGCGCAACTGATCTTCCTGCGCCTGCGTCGCGCGCGCCGCGTCGTGGGCGTCGCTGTAATAGAGAAGCGCAGACCAGTGCGCGAGCGCTTCGTCGAGCACCGGCGTGCGTTCCGGGTCGCTGCCCACCGTCGCGCCCCACCACTGATGCGCTATGACATGCGCGACCGCGAACTCCAGACTGTCTTCGACCGAAGCGCGCTGCTCGCGCACGAGTTCCGGTAGATTGCGCACGACGGACGAGTCGAAGTCCACGTAAAAGGCGCTGGCGATGACGCCGAGGCCCGCAAACTCCGTGCTGCCGACGCCCGCGACGAGCGGCGCTTCCGTCACGCTGACGGTCTTGAGCGGCAGCGCCCCGAAGCGCGACGTATAGACGCGCACCGCTTCCGAAGCGACGGCAAGCGCACGCTGCCCGACGCGTTCGTGCTCCGTCGTGTAAATCGAGCGCACGCGAATGCCCGCCACTTCGCGCTCCGCCGAGCGCAGCGTGCGCCCTGCGACGAAGGCGAAGTTGCGCAAGTTCTCGCCCGTGAACTGGCGGCTGCGCTGGCGACCATATTCGGCATCGAAGCCTTCGCGCCCCGAAGAGAAAAGCGCGACATCGCCGGACGAGTTGATCGTCACGTCGTAGTCGGCGACTTCCGTGTACACCGTGTCGCCGACGCTCATCTCGATTTTGCGTTGCCAGTCGTTGCCGTCGCGGACGGCGAGCACCGGGTAAAAACTGCCGAGCAGCATCACGCCGCGCGAAGAGAAGTTGGTGTCGCGCGCGCGTCTCGTCTCGCGCGAGTCGCGCAGGGCGGCCCCGACCTGCTGGACGACGTGCGCGGGCAAACTCGTCTCGTCCGCGTCAATTTCGGGGACGCTGCCCTTGAACGTAATCGAGATTTCCGCCGCCGCCCCGCCTGCCACTGCCTCGCGCAGCCCCACACGCAAAGTCGTCCCCTGATCTTCAGTCGAGAAGGCGAGCGGCTGCGCGCCGGAAGTGACTTTCATGACCTCAAGCCGCGGCTCGTCGGACAACGCCTCTTCAGCCGCAGGCGAGACGTTTGCGCGCGGCGGCGTCGCGTTGGAGATTATTTCGGCGCGCTGGTTCGGGTAGAGATGGAAATAGATGACGCCCGCGGGACGCGTATCGCGGTTAATCCAACGCACGACCTCAGTGCCCTCATACGTGCGCGCGTCGAAGTCGAGCGTGACGGCGATTTTATAGCGCGCGTGCTGCGCCGCCTCGCCCGCGCCCGGTCGCTGAGAGACAGTCTGACTGCGCGCATCCGACGACGCGACGCACAGGCAGAGGGCGAAGGGCACGAAGCGTAAAGCTAAACGAAAGAAAAATCCTTCCGTACCTTTCGCCTCATTCCCTTCGCCCTTCGCTCTCATCCTTAATTCCTTCGGACTGTCTTTAATTCCTTCGAGTTGTCTTTAATTCCTTCAAGCTATCTTTAATTCCTTCGGGCCGACCGCTGAGCGCCGTTCGCCGCTCCCTTATCTTCCGTGATTGTGACGGTGCGGATGCGGTCGCCGCGTGCGATTGAGTCAACCACGTCGAGGCCGTCGGTGACGCGCCCGAAGACGGTGTAGCCGCCGTCGAGGTGCGGCTGCGGCGAATGCGTGACGAACCACTGCGAGCCTCCCGTGTCCTTGCCGGAGAGCGCCATCCCGACCGCGCCCCTGCTGTACGGCACGGTGTTGATCTCGCAGCGAATCTGATAGCCGGGGCCGCCGTTGCCGTCGCCGCGCGGGTCGCCGCCCTGAATCACGAAGTTCGGCACGACGCGGTGAAACGTCACACCGTTGAAGTAGTTCCGCCGCGCCAGTTCGACGAAGTTGTCCACCGTGAGCGGCGCGTCGGCGGGCAGCAGTTCAATCGTGAATGCGCCCTTATCGGTTGCGATAATCGCGCGCACGCGTCTGCCGATGCG
>JBAVPI010000270.1:0-1878 GCA_049692915.1 Pyrinomonadaceae bacterium | reverse complement strand
ACCTCGTCCTGGAGGAGACGACGAGCCTCCTCCAGGTATTGCCCAACGGTGTCGAGCGCTGGCATTGGCTCATCCCGGAGTTACGATCGCCTGTGCAAGCGCTGTCCCGTCGAGAACCTTCGAACCGTAGACCTGCAGGCCGCGAAGCAGATTGCCGAAGGTCATCTCGGAACGCATGGTTTCGACGTTGTTGATCTGCGACGCGAAGGTCAGTGCATGCTGGGTGCCAGCATAGACCACCCACTCGCCAGCGGCCAGACCGGCAGCGACGCCGGACGGCAGCAGGTTCGAGACGTAGATCGTGAAACGGTCGACCATGCCCAGCCGGCCATTCCTCAGGATCGACACGCTGTCGCCGGTCAAGGCGGCATCGCGAAGCTCGGACATCTTGATCTGCGAGGAGATCCACGCCGGCAGCACGACCCAGCGGCCGGTCTCCGGGATGTTCTGCTCGTCGAGCACCTGGCCGAGACGCACTAGCAGGTCGACGATCTCGACCTTGCCCGCGGTGCCTGCCGGGTTTCTGGCGACGATCTGCACCGGGGTGCCGGTCACGCCAAGGTTGACGTTGGCCGATATCTTGCCGGCGGTCAGGCCCTTGTTGTTGGTCGCAGCCTGGCCGAGCAGGCCTTTCAGGACCTCGGCATCGACGACGATCTTGAACTGCTGGGCGGCGTCGTCCGACCACATGTTCATCATGTTCAGATCGCTCTGAACCTCATAGACGTCGTCGAGGATGAGGTTGAAGTACTTACCCTTGTCGATCTTCAGCTCGATGATGTTCGAGCTCGGACGCTCGATCTCGAGCAGGCCGTCGGCACGGTAATCCTTGATGGTGATGGTGGGCTTGGTGCGGATGACGACGGTGTCACCCTTGTTCTTGATCTCGCCCTCGTAGTCGGTGTTGCTGATCGCTGCGAGCACGGTCGACGCGTAGAACTTCTCGATCAGCTTCGTCGACCACAGGATAGGGATGAAGGTACCGGCGTAAGCCGGAGTAGGAGTAGCAGAGCCAGTTGGGTAAATGGGCGGCGTGGTGCCGGCACCCGCTACGGGGTACCCACCACTCGTGGTGTAGGCCATGTGGCGATCCTCGCTTGAACAGCGTTAAGGTTGGAGTCGCCCTTCATGCTGTGCTTGGTAGATGTCGCGCTCGATGGCTTCAGCCTCGGCCTCTCGGCCCCGATACTTCCCCGTGCGCTTGTCAGCCGAAAACTTGGCAATCCAGGCGGTTGTGTAGACGGGTTTATCGGGCGGCAAATCCTGCGGTCCCGACCTGGCTCTACCGGGTGCCGCGAAGTCTGCGAGGGATGGTTTCCCGCTGCCATTGCCATTGCCATTAGCAAGAGGGGGCGCTGATTGACCGTTCTGCCTCGGAGCGTTCGACGGGAGGCCGGTAGCCTCAGTCAAAAATCCCTTGAAGAAATTTACGACACGATTGGCATCGTGTCTAGAGAACGCCTCGGTGAGCATCTCCTTGCGCTGCCGACCGCTGTAAGGGTCTGGATTTGCTAGCCAATTGTGGAACGCCGGGTGGTGGTTGATGTCGTTCCACTCCGGCACCTCGTCATGCAGCGTGTCGTAGAGGCCGCGCTTCTGCGTGTTCTCGACGACCTTGCCGACCGCCTGCTGGCCGGACTCCAGCCGCTTCAGCCGCTCCTCCATTGTGTCGATCATGGGAACAAATTCCTCGCGCGCCTTGCGCCCGACGACATCGAAGAACTCCTCGCCGTAGTCGTTGACCTCCTCCGGCTTGACGTATTGCGGCTTGGCTTTCGGCGCTGGTGCCGCCGGCGGTGTTCCGCCGCCGATCTGCAGCATGTTGATCTCGCGCTCGAGGTCACTGACCCGACGCGCCAGTAGCTGGTTGGTGTTGAC
>JBAVPI010000269.1:0-1594 GCA_049692915.1 Pyrinomonadaceae bacterium | reverse complement strand
CGAGAAATCATCACGGACGTGCCGGCTTCCGCTTCGTTCGATTGTCGCGAAGCTTCCCCTATCTTTTCGATTAACGACTGAGCGTCATCGAAAAAACGCGGGCGCTAGTACCTGCGATGCCGTCTTGCTTTACGCTTCTTGTGGTAGTGATAGGCGGTGCCGCCCGCGGCCCCGGCTCCTGCGCCGATGAGCGCGCCTTTCTTACCGTTGATGAGCGCGCCCGCACCTGCGCCGATTGCCGTCCCGATGCCGATGCGTCTGGCCGCCTTGGCTTTTCCGGCCTCCGGATTACGGCGGTGTCGTCTTTGCGCCGCCGTTCCGGTGCCCGCCATTGTCCCTAACATCAGACAGGCGACCAGAATCAACGTGACGAATCTGAACCTCTTTAGCGAATGCATAGTTTATCCTCCCAGCGAAGTGATTTGAATTTTGAACATTTACTTGAAGGCCGTGAACCTTCCATCCATCTTACGTGGAATCGCCTCCGGGTCGCGTCGCACGCTTACCTGTAGGCGTTCTCGATCACGCGAAGGTCGCTCCTGATTTGCGCCCATCTGGATACCATCTGCCTGCCCGGACGACTGCGCCCGATCACGCGATCCAGTTGAGCACCGAGATCAATCACGCGCCGTGCCTCTTGCGCGGCGTTGTCAGGATTCCGCCCGTCATCGAACTTGTCCTTGAACTGCGCGGCGGCGGAGTGGAAATCATTGGCTATTTCGTTGATGCGATCCTCACGGTTTCTGCCGTCGAGCCGACTCCGATCAAGCGCACTGTCGAGGTCGTCTTTCAATTGCCCGCTTAACTTATCAACGCGCTTCACGCTCTCCTTCAAGCGGCTGTTGTAATAGCGGTTGACTCTCGTGTTCCGCTGATTACCTGCGTAACGCCCCTGAGCGTGACCCGCCGCCGGAATTGAAAGTAACATGAAAGCAGCAGCCAACATGACTAACTTATTTCGTTTCGTCATCTTTATACATCCTCTGCCTTGTTTAGTAGTAATGGCAAACGCCGACTTTAACAAACGGCATCTGCTCGTGCGCGACGAGTTGAGAGAAACAGGTCTTCTCTCAACTCATCTGTTTTCTTCGACGCACTCAAGTGAATCATGGAAACTTAACGAACTCTGACGCGGCTGATGAGCCTCGTGACGGTTCGGCCATTCGGACGATACGTGACCTGATAAGTCTCTCGGTAAACCTGTCTGCCGACGCGCACGAGGCGCGTTTGCGTGCTGGTGCGGACGCCACGGTTAAAACGACGATTATTACGCCTGCCGCCTCCGAGTTGAATTTGCACTTGCGGCGCTGCCGCGAGAGTCGAGACGGTCAAAGCGTTTGATGACTCAGCCGCTCTCGCCGACGAAGCGACGAATCCGATTGAAGCCAGTGACAATGTCAATGCCAGTAATTTCTTCATGTTTTTTCCCTTCCCCAAAAAATTAAGTCAAGCGCAGCCTGAAGGCATCTACGACGCCTCACGGGGAGCTTGACCTTAATATGAAAGACACCCGATGACCGTAAACAGTTACAAGTATTTAACCCAAGTTGCCGGTCATGGCTTGATAGCCCTATGCGGCTCAAGGGTAGAAAAG
>JBAVPI010000268.1:0-6596 GCA_049692915.1 Pyrinomonadaceae bacterium | reverse complement strand
CACGCTCGACGTTCCCACGTCCAGCCCAAGCACAAGCGGCGTGCAAGCATCCTCTTCAACGACCTCGCCTGTGTCTTCTCTCGACACTCACGTCTCCTCGACGCCTCACGCGCCCGTCCGTGGAGCGCCGCACGCCGCCAGCGGGCGTCTCAACTTCCCTGCCGGGACGCGACACCGTTGGCTTCCCTACTTCACGTAACGATGCTCGACCATCAGGCAGCGATCCTGCACGACCTTAATGCCCGCTTTCGCGAATTGTTCGGCGGCTTCCTCCTGACGGATGCCCGACTGGAACCAGACGGCGCGCGGCTTCTTCAAGAGAATATCTTCGACGTGGGCGGCGATGTCCTCCGGACGCCGGAACACGTCAACGAGGTCTATCTCTCCGGGCACGTCGGCGAGTTTGCGGTAAACCTTCCGGCCCAGAATCTCCGTCACACTCGGATAATAGACGGGCACGGGAATGACTTCGAGACCAGCCCCGACGAGATACTGCGCGACGTAGAAGGCCGGTTGAAAAGACTGCGCTTCGGTCTTGATGCCGAGCACGGCGACGCGGCGCGTGGCGGCCAACAGTTCCCTGATGCCGTCGTTGTCCTCAATCAGATTGTCTTGCCAGTTCATCTTTACCTTCCCCTCACTAAACTGAAACGCGTTAGCCGTTCAACGCGGCGTTGGCCCGCTCAACACACTGATGGCCCGCCGAAAATTTACTGACGCTTTTACGCGCCGAGGTCTGCCGTCGGCAGAAATTTCGGAGGGCGACGTAGATGCGTCGCCTGCTCGTAAGCGTATGCGAGTTTGATGAGCGTCGGCTCGCTCCACGCGCGCCCGATGAATGAGAGGCCGACCGGCATTCCGTAAACGTAACCGGCGGGGACAGTGATGTGCGGATAACCGGCGACCGCCGAGGGCGTCGAGTAGCCGCCCGTGAAGTGATCGCCGCCGAGCAAATCGGTGGGCCACGTCGGCCCGCCCGTGGGCGCGATGAGCGCGTCGAGTTTATTCTTGAGCATCACCGCGTCAATGCCTTCGGCCCTTGAGAGGCGTTGGTTTTTCGCGAGCGCAGTTTTATAAGCCTTATCCGTGAGCGGCCCCTTCGCCTCGGCCTTGAGGAAAATCTCCTGACCAAAGTAGGGCATCTCTTTCTCTTTGTTGTGCTCGTTGAACTCGATGAGGTCTTTGAGCGTGCGCGGGCCTGCGCCCGGCCCTAGGCCCGCCAGATACCCGTTCAGGTCGGACTTGAATTCGTAGAGCAGCACTTCAAATTCCGAGTCGTCGAAGTTGCCTGTTGTCGGGATGTCAGCCGGGTCAACGATAATCGCGCCCTGCCGCTTCATCTCCGCGATGGCATCGTTCATCAAAGCATCCGTGCGGTCGTTGAAGCCGAAGAATTTACGCGCCACGCCGATGCGCGCGCCGCGCAAGCCCGCCGCATCCAGAAAGCGCGTGTAGTCGTTCGCGGATTTACCCTGACCGGCGCGCGTGGCATCGTCGCGCGGGTCAACCCCGGCGAGCGCGCCGAGAAGAATGGCGGCGTCCGTGACAGTGCGCGCCATCGGCCCCGCCGTATCCTGACTGTGCGAGATGGGGATGATACCCGCACGGCTGATGAGGCCGACCGTGGGCTTGATGCCGACGAGAGAACTCGCGGACGAGGGGCAGACGACGGAGCCGTCGGTCTCCGTGCCGACGGCGACAACGCAGAGATTCGCGGAGGCAGCCGCGCCCGAACCTGAGCTTGAGCCACACGGATTGCGGTCGAGCGCGTAAGGATTCTTTGTCTGGCCGCCGCGCCCGCTCCAGCCGCTCGAAGAGTGGGTCGAGCGAAAGTTAGCCCACTCGCTCAGGTTCGTCTTGCCGAGGATGACCGCCCCGGCCTCGCGGAGTCGCTGTGCGACGAACGAATCGCGCACGGGTTTTGCGCCGACGAGCGCGAGCGATCCGGCGGTCGTCATCATCCGGTCGGCGGTGTCTATGTTGTCCTTGATGAGCACGGGAATGCCGTGCAGAGGCCCGCGCGTGCGTCCCGCTTTTCTCTCTTTATCGAGCGCCCCGGCAATGGCTAAAGCGTCCGGGTTCAACTCGATGACGGAGTTGAGCGCCGGGCCGCGCTCGTCCACGTCCTTGATGCGTTCGAGATATTTTTCCGTCAGCGAGCGCGCGCTGAACTTGCCCGACTCCATGCCGCTCCGTAGTTCGGCAATCGTGGCTTCCTCAAGCTCGAACGCTTGAGGACTGAACGGTGTAGCCCCCGACGCAACGCCATTCCCGTCGCCGCTTTTCAGGACAGGCCCGATGAACGTCAACGCGCCCGCCAGCGCGCCCGATTTCATGAAGTCTCTTCGTTTCATACGTTTCTGCTCCGCTCTCGATGAACTCGCACGTCCGCCGTTTTCTCTTCACACATCTTGCGGATGACGAAATAGTATTAGCCCTACACGGTTTAGCATAGCGGCTCGCCGTGTGTTGTCAACGCACATCGTAAAATTAAGGGCATCTTCGCACGCCGCCTCTACCGGCACGCGAGGGGAACGCCCTTTGCGTCTGCGTCCCGCCAGAATCTCGCAGTTGAGATTGTTGACCGGAGGCGCGCTGTCCCTCGCAAACTCTTTGACGGCCCGCTCCGGTAAACGGTCTCCGGTTAACGAAAGGCGCGTCCCTGTCGTCTTCCACGTGAAGCGGCGTGACGACCTTTTGCCGGGCGACGAAATGTCGCATACAGCCCGCCCGGACACCTTGTCGCAAGTCCGTCTCAAAGCTTGAGGAGAAATTTTATGAAGCCCCTGTCCTTCACGCTACTGGCATTAACGCTCATCTCGTTCGCGCCCGTGCCGCCCGCCGCCGCGCCCCAGACGCGGGATCGCGTCATCACGAAAACGAAAGACAGAGACGAGGTCGTCAAGGTTGACGTTGACCTGATCGTGCTTGACGCGCTGGTCTTACAAAAGGAGACGGGGCGCGTCGTCGGCGATTTGAAGAAGGAAGACTTCATCCTCGAAGAAGACGGTGCGAAGCAGGAAATCGCGCACTTTAGTCAGGACACGCTGCCGCTCTCCGTCATTCTCCTGATTGACCGCGGCGGCTGCCTCGACCCTTTCGGCTCGGAAGTGCACAGGGCCGCGCTCGACGCCGTCTCGCGTCTCAAGCCGACGGATGAGGTGGCCGTGATGGGCTATCACGAATCGGTTGATTTGATACAGGGCTTCACGCGCGAGCGCGACATGATCGCGCAGGCTCTCGACCGCGTGCCCGGTCACGACGAAGAGGCCGACCACTGCCTCAACCGCGCTTTCTACAACGCGGCGCAGTACATGATTCGCGCCGGCAACCCTGCGGGGCGACGCGTGATTATCGCGATCACGGGAGTCACGAGCAATTTCGACTGCGGCGGGCCGTCGGGCACTGAGGCGACGCACGAGGTGCTCGAATCCGGCAGCGTCGTCTGCGGGCTGATTCCGAAAAGCGCGGGCCAGCGCATCGAGAGCGGGCTGAACAAATTCGCGACGCGCACGGCGGGCGTCTTCAAGGTTCATTCGTTGAGCATCGACAAGCTGGCCGAAGAGACAGGCGGCGAAGTGCTCGATGACAAACCGGAAAATCTCGACCGCGCCTTCAACACGCTCGTCGAACACCTGCGCACGCGCTACAGCATGGGCTTCGTCTCGACGAATAAGAAGCATGACGGCGGCGTGCGCAAGCTCAGGCTCAAGCTCACGCCTTCAATCGAGAAGGCGAAGACGAAAGCGAAACTCGTCGTCAAAACGCGTCGCAGCTACATCGCCCCGCGAGCGTGAGCGATCAAGACAAGCAGTGTTGATTTTAAGAAGCTGCATGTCGCGGATGCTCATTTCGTCCGCGCGGGTGAATAAGGGTCAGACGTGATTTTTCCGTCGCTGACGCTGACGAGGTAATAGCCGGTCTTCGGTCGCTTCCTGAGATCGAAAGTTCCGCCCGTCGGGATTTTCCAGATTTTGTAATCCGAGAAGGTCAGCGGCGTGCCGGGCCGGCAGACCTCCGGCTTGTGGTCGCCGAGGACGAAATACGTCGCGCCGTCGCCGAGGACGCGTGCGCGGCCCTGCTTATCTACGACGAGCGAGGTCTTCTCGTCCACGGCGACGCCGAGAGCGCGTCTGGACGCGCCGTCCGCGATTTGCCGCGCGATGAAGACGAGCAGGCGGCCCATGCGGTCGCGCCGGGAAAAGTGCGTGTCGGTGATCGTGCCGCGCAGCGGCGGCCAGTCGAAGAAGTCGTACGTGAAGCTGATGTCGGCGTGGTAAGGATTCCTGAGCGACTGCGGCGACTGCGCGCTGCCGCCCGAACACGCGTCGTAAACCGCACCGCCGAGGATGGCGAGTCCCGCGCTTGTGCCGCCCACGCCGCCGCCCTTCGAGTGAACGTACTCGACGCCCCGCTCCACCTCAGTTCCCTTAAAATATGTGACGTAGTTGCATTGATCGCCGCCCGCGAAGAAGATTACTTCCGCGTCCCGCACCGTCGCGCGCACGCCCGCGCTGTTCGCGTCCTCGCGGCTCGTGATGACGAGCGTCTCGATTGAGTCAACGCCGTCGAGCGCCGCGATCAACTCGTTGTAGCCGTCCGCTCCCGAAGATCGCAACACCACCACGTCCAATTTCGTCCCGCACTTCTCACAGCCGCGCACCTCATTAATCATCCACTGGAGAGCGGGGACGACATCGGTGCTGCCGCCGCCGAGATCGTAGGCGGGGCCGGACATCTTCACATGTACGTCCGCCGGATTACCCGACAGGTAGCGAACCTCCTTCGCCCCGACTTCTACGCCTGCACCTGCGAGAAGAAGCAGCAAGAGAAACGGCAAGCATCGTTCAAGAGGATTTTGACGGCTCATCATTTTCATGTTTCCAAAGCTCCGTCGGTCACGCGCGTTCGGAGAATCACTTTTGACATCGAAGCACTTACATATCGGTTATTGACGATTCTTGAAAGACATGCTCAACGCGCCAGAGGGTCTTCCGGCCACGCGTGGCGCGGATAGCGGCGACCGAGTTCGCGCCTCGCCTGTTGATAATGGCGCGACCAGAATCCCGCAAGGTCGGTCGTCACCTGCACCGGTCGCCCGTTCGGCGCGAGCAGGTGAAGGACGACTGCGACCCGCCCGCCCGCGACGCGTGGGCCTTCGCTCACGCCGAAAAAATCCTGCAAGCGCGATGCGACCCAAGGCGGCTTTCCGCGTTCGTAGTTGACGCGCGCGCCCCGCCCGGACGCGAGCGTCACGCGTTCAGGGGCCATCGTTGAGAGCAGCCGCGCGCCCTCAGCGCCGAGTTTCCCGCGCAGGCGTTTAATTAAGTCTCCGGACTTCAACGCCGCTCGCAGTTCGGCGAAACTGCTCCGATTCTCGCACAGGTTGACGAACGCCTCGCGCAACTCTTCATCACCGGGCGCGGAAAAAGAGGCTTCGGGAAACGTCGCGGCCACGAACGCGACGCGCGCCAGAAAGCGTTCAACCTCTGCGCGCTCGATGAAGGCGTCCAACCCTTTCGCGCAGGCCGCTTCAGCCAACACTCTCGATGCTTCGACGCTTCCCGACTCGCTCCGGCGGCTCTCGTCGAGAACGAGACTTTGATACGTGAGACGCCGCACCGTTTCGGCACGTTCGAGTTGCGCGTTCCAGACCACCTCCGTCGTTTCGCCGACATCGTCAGTGAAGAGATCGAGCAACCATTCCGGCTCGATGGCGCTCGCGAGTCGCACCAATGTCTTCGCGCTTCGTGCCCCAATGCGCCCCGTCGGGCGACGCTCGCCCGCCTCGACCGCGACGAGAAATTCCGCCCGCCGCACAACGCTCTCAGGCGCGAGTTGTGCCGAACCGCCGCCCGCCAGTTGAAGTTCCATGTTTGTTTCGTCCGTCTGACTTGACCTGACGCGACGACGCGCCACGCGGTCTGGATAACCCGCGAGGACACAGATTAAAAGCGCTTCCTCACGCGTCGAAGATAATTCCACGGCCTTGCTTTCAGGCTTCCCGCCTCCCGCTTCGATTGACCTTTGAAGTTGTCTCCGCACCCTGTCAACCGCGCGGGCCGCATTCGCGTCGAGATTCATCCGACGCAGACGCTCGGTCACAAAGTCAGCCCGCTCCGCTTCGCGAAAAAGGTCGAAGAGTTCGAGCAAATCCGAATCGCCGTGTGTGGATGCGGCGCGCGGCGGGCGCGCTCCGGTGTCAAAGATTTGATTGGCGCGGATGTCGCGTTCGCTGATGAGGGCCGCGACGACGCAAGCCTCAGGCGCGACGCCGCGCGCCTCTGCTTCGACAATGACGCGCGCGAGACGCGGGTGCAGCGGCAGTCGCAACATGCGCCGACCGTGTGCGGTCAACCCGCCGCGCGCGTCAAGCGCGTTCAACTTTCTCAGCAAAGTTTCGGCGGCGTTGAGGGCTTGCGTTGAAGGCGGCTCGAACCACTCGAAGCCGGAGAGGTCTTTGACCCCGGCGGCGCGGAGTTCGAGCGCGGCTTCGGTTAAGTCAAGTCGCTGAACTTCCGGGGATTCGTATGCGGGCCGCGCCGCGAAATCCTGCGCGGTGTAGAGACGCAGGCAACGACCGGGACGCGTGCGAC
>JBAVPI010000267.1:0-19216 GCA_049692915.1 Pyrinomonadaceae bacterium | reverse complement strand
GCCTATGTTTCATCACTTTCTGATTCAGGTTCGGAAGGCTTAGACGGTGGAAGGTTCTCCGCCTTCACCTTCTGGCTCGCCTTCCTCAGAGCCATTTCGAAGCTGTTTTTGGTCAGTGGGTGTACCTCCCCCACCGTCCTCTGGGAGAGCTTCTTGTCCTTTAGGAGTCGCGGCTCCAAGGATTTCTTCGACATATTGTTCTACCTCTTCGTTTGCCCGTTGGAGGATTTGTTGTTCATCTTGTCTTATTTGGCGGTATATCTCCTCTAGCCGTTCCAAGATGTGCCCTCCGATCAGGGTGAATGAGCCAAGTTTGGGGCCGACGATAAACATGTCTGTCACTCCGCCGACGCCCGGGGCGACTTCCGCGCGCTTTTTAGCCGCATAGGTCAGGAGCAGTGTTTGGGGAAGTTCCCTAAGACTCATATGCCTTGAAAACATAAACGAGGATTTTGCGTGCCACTCTCCTGACCCGATAGCGGCGAAACCTGCCTTGTCATAGCATCTTAAATCCTCATTTTTAGCGACCCAAATGTGAGGCCCGTGCTCGTCAAGGCCGGTAATTATTGCTTCGATGTCCCCGGCATTATAGTTAATAAGTTCTGTACCTATCTGCCTTACAAAATCCGGCAGCATTTCAGCCTGTCGCGTCACGAACGTCTCAAAAGTTAAGCCTAGCGGTGCGAGGATGGCTCTTTCCGCACACTTCTGACGCACCTTGTTATACGTTTCAACGTATAACTCTGCCACGTCCTTTACTTTGAGCCATTCTTCCGGCTCAAACTCTATACGCTCGCTAACTTCGACGCGGACGACATCCAGAATTTCAGCGTGTAGGGTCGAATCTCCCGCCGTCATGACGACGATGGAGTTGGTGAGACTGGTCATTTTCAAGGCAGGCGGTTCAAATTGAATATCGCCCGCCGTTATCATGTTGTCGGTCGCACCGAGTATGGTGTCCCCGTCGCAAATGGCCGCTACGCAAATAGTCACAGGTATATCCTCCCACGTTTTAGTGGGGCGAGTATACTTCGTCCCCTTACCTACCGCAAGGGGATAGTTACCCTTTTAAACGTTGTCCGCCTTTATGAATCAGCCTTTATGGAAAGGATGGTGGACGACGCGGGGGGAACTGATCGCCGGGTGGCTGCGGGCGACGCCAATCGTCGGGCGGTGGTGGTGGTCTTCTCCGAAGTTCTTCGTCGCGCCGCGCCTCATCATCGCGTCGTGCCTCCTCCGCACGTCTTGACTCTTCGGCGCGTCGTGCTTCCTCCGTGCGGCGTAACTCTTCGGCGCGGCGCGATTCTTCGATGCGACGCGACTCTTCTTCGGCGGCTCTGTTGTCGGCGGTGGGCTGCGGAGCCGGGGCAGGTTGTTGTACGACTATAAAGTTGGGGGAACTGTTTTCCGTCGTCGCGGTGGGGGCGGGCTTCCGGTTGTTGGCATCAACAGACCCCGCGGCGCTATCGCCTGTATTCAAGACGCCTGCCGCCGTGGAGGCGGGTTGGCTGTTAACCGTGTGTGCGTCGGAGTCGGCTTGCGCGTCCGCTGGTTGAGTCTGCGACTGTGCGGGCGTACCGGTAGAAGGAGAGACGGGATTATCCTCGGCGTGCTTTGCCTGCGTCCCTTCGGGTGAATCGGCCTGCGTGCCCGTTGAAGCGTCGCTTTGCAGGCCGGGTCTAGCAGAGGGCGCACCCGACCGAGGGACGAGCGTGACGGCGGCGACGGCGCAGATGGCGAGCACGGCGGCGATGATCAGTACTGTCGCCGCAGAGATGCGCGCGGGACGCTCCAATGTGTTCACGGTCGGCGCGGGGTGGCTTCCCTCCCGATGCGGTCGCGCGTCGTGGGCGTGAGCTTCGAGCGTCGTCCCGCCGAACGTCATGGCCTGTCTTCCATCGAACGCCTGCGCAAGCGGTTCCAACACGGTGGCTTCGTCGGTCACGGTCTGGCTTCGCGCAAAGGCGGAGGGCGCGGGTGCTTGGCGGGCGTCGTGTGGGGCCATGCTGACCGCCTGACGCAGCATGTCGCGCATCTCGGCAGCCGACTTCGGGCGGAGCGAGGATTTCTGGGCCATCGCGCGCTTGATGACTTTGCTGACAGCGGCGGGAACCTGTGCGTTCGCGACGTGGGGCGGGCGGAGCGGGTCTGGCTGATTGTTAATGACGGCACCGGCGCGCGCCAGCGCGTCAACCGGAGCGACCCCCGTGATGAGATGGTAGAGGGTCGCGCCGAGCGAGTAGAGATCACTGCACGGGTCTGTGCCCGTGCCCTGAATCTGCTCAAGCGGTGAGTAAGTGGGCGAGTAGCCTAAAACGCTGCCCGTCACGCTCGCGGGCGTTTGTGCGGGGGTCGTCCCCTTCGCCAGCCCGAAGTCGAGCAGGACGATTCGACCGCTCGCCGTCAACTTGATATTGGGCGGCTTGATGTCGCGATGGACGACCGGCGGTTCGTGGTTGTGCAGGTAATCCAGTACGTCGAGCAGTTCGTCGGCCCAACGCAACACGTCGGCGACGGGGAACGCCCCGCGACGCTCCTTCAGCAGCGCACCCAAGTCCGTGCCTTCGATGAATTCCATGACGAGGAACTGCTCAGAGCCTTCCGTGAAGTGGTCGCTGACCTTCGGGAGCGCGGGATGGCGCAGATGGTTCAGCAGATGCGCCTCGCGCTCGAACGCCTTACCGAGCGCGGGGTCGTCATAGAAGAAGGTCTGCTTGAGGGCGACTATGCTGTGAAAGCGTTCGTCCGTGGCGACATAAACAGCGCCCATCCCGCCGCGTCCAATCGGCTGACTCACGCGGTAACGGTTTTGGAGCAGTGTGCCGGGGTCGAGCATAATCGGTTGGTAAACTCCTTCGAGAGGCGGTGGGCTGCGGACGGCCTTGTGGTATGAGGAGGACGGGACTGGAATGATGGCTAGTGACCCTTCGCGGGCCTTCCCTATTCAGATTAGCCGAGTGCCGCTACTTTAATCAACATTTATTTTTCCCGACCGCGCAAATTTCGGGCAAACGGGTGCGCGCATTTATCAACCGACGGCGGCGTGTGTGATTTCGTCAGCAGGGAGTGGCAGGCAAATTAAGTTCGCCTTAAAATATCTCTTTGCACTGACATCAGAGAAATTTTGAATTGCAGTCGTAGCTGTCCCATGCCCACAAAAGACACCCGTGCAAGCTCGAAGCCGAAGCAGAGTTCGAGCAATCTCGCCTTCATGTTGCGCGCGCTCGGCCACAGGAATTATCAACTCTTCTTCAGCGGTCAGAGCATCTCGCTTATCGGCACATGGATGACGCGAATCGCCACCAGTTGGCTGGTCTATCGTCTCACAGGCTCGGCCTTTCTGCTCGGCGTCGTCGGCTTTGCAGGGCAAATTCCCTCCTTCATCCTCGCGCCCTTCGCAGGCGTGCTGGTGGATCGCTGGAATCGGCATCGCTTGCTGGTGGCGACGCAGGTGCTGGCGATGCTGCAATCGCTGGCGATGGCCGTACTGGCGCTGACAGGCATCATCAACATCCGGCACATTATCCTCCTCAGCATTTGTCAGGGACTCATCAACGCTTTCGATATGCCTGCGCGGCAGGCTTTCGTCGTGGAGATGGTTGAGAAGAGAGAAGATTTACCCAACGCCATCGCCCTCAACTCTTCGATGGTCAACGCCGCACGACTGATCGGGCCTTCCCTCGGCGGCATCATCATCGCCGTCGTGGGCGAAGGCTGGTGTTTTATGCTTGACGGCATCAGCTATCTGGCCGTCATCGCTTCGCTTCTCGCCATGAAGATGACGCCGCGCATGCGGACGGCCATCACGGAAGCGAATCTGCTTCAACAACTGCGTGAAGGATGGAGGTATGCCTCCGGCTTTGCCCCGATTCGGAAAGTTCTGTTGCTGCTGGCGCTGGTGAGTCTGGTCGGCATGCCCTACACGGTTTTGATGCCCGTCTTCGCCAACGAGATTCTGCACGGCGGCCCCAACACGCTCGGTTTGTTGATGGGGGCTTCCGGCGTGGGCGCGCTCGCGGGCGCGGTCTTTCTGGCGTCGCGCAAAACCGTGCTCGGCATGGGCAAGTTCATCCCTTTGATGGCCGCTGCTTTCGGCGCTGGCCTGATGGCGTTCTCATTTTCACGCCTGCTCTGGCTATCGCTCGCGTTGATGGTCGTGACCGGACTCGGATTTATGATTCAGATGGCCGCCAGCAACACCGTCTTGCAGACCATCGTGGACGAAGACAAACGCGGGCGCGTGATGAGTTTCTACACGATGGCTTTCATGGGCACAGCGCCTTTCGGAAGTTTACTGGCGGGCGGCATGGCGGACAGGATCGGCGCGCCCCGGACGCTGCTGTTCGGCGGGCTGGGTTGTATCGTCGGGGCGATCTGGTTCGCCACGGCTCTGCCTGCTTTGAGACGCGACGTGCGCCCGATCTACGTTAAGCTGGGCATTCTTCCCGAACTGGCGGCGGGCATTCAGCACACTTCGGAATTGAGCGTCCCGCCGCAGACTTAGCCTTTTATTCAATAACCGGCGGCTGACTGTTCCCCGACAGTGATGAGCGGTCAGGCTGGCCCGGTATTGACATTCACGCGCGGCGGGCATATTTTCCCCTTCGTTTGGCATTTCTTATTCACGCCGACGAGCGCCTTATCTTGTCGGCCTCACGTCAACAACTTCAGAATCCGCCGGACGATTCGGATTTCAATTTCCAGAAGACGCATGAGCACGCTGCTTTCATAAACTGAAAACGCGGCTTCTCTCGAAGACGAAGAAGGAGACACCGATGACTTTACGTGAGGAGTGGTTAAAGTTCGCGCCCGCGCCGCTTGAACTGACGGGCGGCGACAAGTGGAACGTCTTCCTGTCTTATCGTTCGGTCAACAGGTCTTGGGTACTGAACCTCTACGACGTGTTGCGCGGGTTGGGTCACAAGGTCTTCATGGATCAGGTGGCGCTCAAGGCGGGTGATGAGTTGACGCCGAGACTCGAAGACGCACTGACCTCAAGCCGCGCGGGCGTCCTCGTCTGGACGAGCGGGACAGGAGATTCCGACTGGGTACGACGGGAGTATGGAGTGCTCGAACGTCAGGCCGCCGATAAAGATGGATTTCAATTCGTCCCCGTGCGGCTCGATGCCTCAAAACTCCCGCCCTTCGCGAGCAACAGGATTTTTCTCGACTTCAGCACGTACCCGGACGGGCCGAACGGCGGCGAGTTGCTGAGACTGCTGCACGCCATCGTCGGCAAGCCGCTGACTGAGGAAGCCGCGCACTTCGCCAACGAACAGGACGAAGCGGCGCGCGCGGCGTCGGCGAAAATCAGGACGGCCATCAGAAATAAATCGCCCGAACGTCTCGTCAAGCTTTTCCGTGAAGGCGGGCTGCCGTGGGAAACTTCTGCCGCGCTCGGTTGCCGGGCCGCAGAAGGGCTGATCAAACTCGGCCACGACGAAGAAGCGATCAAGATGCTCGAAGAGCTTGAGGGATGCTTTCCCAGAGCGATTCGGCCCAGACAACTCCGCGCGCTGGCGCTGTCGCGGCGCGGCAAAGACGACGATCTCTCAAACGCGCAGGAGATTTTGGGCGAACTGTACGAGCGCGGCGAGCACGACCCGGAGACGCTCGGCATCTACGCGCGAACATGGATGGATCGCTACGACAAGTCGGGCGACCTGAGCGACCTCAAGCAGTCGCGCGACCTCTACGTCGAAGCCTTCACCAAAGCGCCGGACGATTACTACACGGGCATCAACGCCGCGGCCAAGAGCGCTTTTCTGGGAAGCGAAGAGGATTTGAAGCGCGCCGCGGAATATGCCGCGCGCGTGCAGAAGATCGTCGGCACCGAAGCCCGCGCCGATGATTACTGGATGACCGCCACAATCGGCGAAGTCTTCCTGCTTCAGGGGAAGTATGCGGACGCCGGGCGAATGTACGAGGCGGCGGTCGCATCGGCGCGCTCCGAAGAAGGCTCGCACAAGTCCACATGGAAGCAAGCCTGCCGGATCATGAAAAAAATGCAGCCGTCCGGCGCGGAGCGTGCGCTGATTCGTCAGGCGTTCGAGCATTTGCCGGACTGCGACTGAGTTTGAACGTGCATCCGTTAATCTCTGCGCGTCCGGCGATGCTTCAAATCGCGCCGACCTTCTTTTGCACGAGTACCTGAAAGTGTTCGCTCATACCATTCGGTAAAATCATCTCGCGCGCGTCGAGCCGCAGGCGCGCGACTTCCGACTCACGTCCCGCTGCCGTGCTCTCATGCTCTAACTGTTCGAGCAACCCGGCTCGCAGCAGAAACCTGTCCTGACGTTCGAGCGAGAGCGTTGCGAGTCCGTGACGCTCGCCCGCCTTTCGGAGTTGCGTCCAATTAACCGTCGTCGTTAAATCCTGCTCGCCGGGGCTGTCCAATATGTCGCGAGCGAAAGCGTGCCCGCGAAAGGCCCGCAGCGTTCCCTCCGGCCTGTGCCGCGCGTTGTATAAGTCTGCGGCCTCGTCCCCGTAATCCACAGTGATGACGTAGCCTTGAGAGACCTTCGCGGCGGCGCGCGCGATCCAATCTTCGGCTTCCAGATTGACCTCCGCGCACTGCCCTTCGGCGAGGATGATGCCCGCGCTTTTGAAATGCTCTGCGAGCCGTGGAGTCGAAGCTTCGCGCTCCTCCCAGACGAAAGCGCTGCTGTTCGACAGGCCGACGCAAAGCTCAAGCAGCTTGCCGCCCTTGACGATGACGCGATGCACCGGCAATGCGTCGAGCAGTTCGTTAGAGAAAATAATTCCCGAATCGAGAGGGGCGTTAATCGCATCGAGTTCGCCGGGAGACTTAAATTCGACGCGCCCTCTGAAGGACGCGAGAAGTTCCCCGGCACGCGAACGCGAATCGGCGCTCACATCTTCAAAAACGTATTGCAGGTTGAAGAAAACGTGTGGGGCATCGCGTTCAAGCGTCTCTAACACGCCGCGCGCGAAATGCCCTCCGCCGCCGCCCGCTTCGACGATACACAACCGCCGTGGTCGTCCGAGTTCTTCATACAACGCAACGAAGTGGCGCGCGAAAGTGGCGGCGAAGAGACGGCTTCTTTCAGGACTCGTGCGATAGTCGCCCTCCCGGCCCCAACGCGCGCGGTCGCGCCTCCGGTAATACCCTTCCCGTTCGTCGTAGAGCGCCGCACGCATCCATTCGCAAAACGTCAACGCGCCTTCACGTCGAATGCGCGCGCGCAGTCTGTCCGCAAGCGTCGAAGCTTCAAAGGATTCTTCGCCGGATGCGTGTGCGTCCGGGCTATCGGCTGCGCGGGGAGGTTGAGTCATCGCTTGTGTCTGTAAGTTGACGAGGGCGGGGCCGTCTTCGAGTCGCGTGCGGCTTGCGACTTATTCATTCGGACGGGGATCGTCGGGCTGGTTCGGGAGCAGGCGCGTGGTGTTCTCCGTCACGCTGGAAGGGCGCGGCGCGAGTTCGTCGGTACGATAACGCGGCGGACGATAATTCGTGGCGGGCGTCGCGTTCGACGCGGGGAGCGCATCGCCGCGAGTCGCGCCGCCAAGATAGTTGGGCGGCGTCGCCGGCGGCATGTACATCGGCATGCCGCTCCCGATCACGTTGCCCGCCGTGCCGTCTTCAAAAAGCGCCGCGTAGAGGATGCGCAGCAACCCTCCCATCACGCAGATGGCCCCGGCCAGCGGAATCAGTTCGCCCGGCAGGTTGAGCAGGGCCACGCCGAGAAAGATTACGATGGGCATCACGACCAGCACGCTCAACATGAGCATCGCGCCCTGCCGCATCCCCTTCTGCTTCGGCGAAAGCTGTCGCGCGACTCCCTCCGGCGGACGCCATTGAAGTTGCCCGCCGCCGGTCAGCACCTCGCTGACGACGTTCAGAGGAAATCCGCAACTCGAACAGAAACGCACATCCTTTGAAGCCTGCTGCTGTCCGCACTGTGGGCAAAACATAAAATCGAGTCCTCACAAATTCGATTTTTATTTACTCGGAGAATCGTCCTGATGTTCGAGCAGACGGGTCGTGTTCTCGGTCACGCTCGGACGATAACTGATTTCAGCAGTATCTACGCGCGGCGGAACATAGGCTCGCACCGGTGTGCCCTGCGCCGCCGTTAGTTCCGGCACGCCGCGCCGTGGTGCCGTGACGCGTTGAAAATCTTGGGCAAGCACGTTATCTAGTTGTGTCGCCGAACGCTGTTGTCGCAACGGGCCGTCCGCGAAAATGAGTGCGAAGATGAGCCGGAGCAGTCCTGCCAGAAAAACCATCACGCCGATGAGAGCCAATTTATCCGGCGTGCGGATAATCTCGTGCATGATCGCGAAAAACGGGCTGAGGAAGATGCCGAGAAGCATCCATTGAAATCCCTGTCGAGCGCCTTTGCGACGCGGCGAAGGTTCACCCGCCCCCGCTACCACGATGCCCTGCGGAATTTCGCCGCCCGACGTGAGCAGCGCCGTCACGCCCCTCAGCGGAAAACCGCAACGCGAGCAGAAACGCACCTCGTCGGAAAGCTGTTGTTGGCCGCACTGCGGACAGAACATACGTCGAACCTCTCATTCACTTTAGAAGCCGTGCGCTTCATAGAGATGAAGCGGCGCATGGGTTAGCACGGCTTTACGTGCTTCGGGCGGGCAAAGTTCGATTTCACAGCGTCCTACGGTTTCAGACGCCCGGCAGGATGTCGTCCGAGAAGAGCCTGTAAGTCGCGTAGGCACGCCCCTGATAATGCGCGGCGCGGGCGAGCGTCTCTGTCACGAGCGCAAAGAGCGTCCTCATCTCGCCGGACGGCGTGGCGATCTCCTTCAACAGTTCCTCGTCCGAGTTGAACAAAGCAAAGGCACGGCGGCGCGTCTCTTCCGCCTCTTTCAAATAGCCGGTAACGTGTTCGGGCGTCGGGAGCGATTCCGGCAACGTCCACTCAAACGGGTCGTCCCACAGATTGACGGTGATGCCGCCGAACGTCTGCTCGACGGAAGCCGCGCTGCGCAGGACGTACTCGCCGCACGAGTAGATGGGGACGCGCCCCAACGCCGTCGCGCGTGGCTGCCAGTATAATTTTTCCGGCGGCACTGCGCGCACGAGCGCCGCCGAACGCTCGTGCAGGCGCGCGAACTGTTCATCGAGACTGCGGACGATCTGCGTTGTCAAATTCTTTCGCGCGCCTCTTCCCCGTTGGAAATCATCTTAATGACGAGGCGGCGCTCGTCACTCAGGCTACTGCGCGCGGCGGTCGGACTCTCTAAGCACCGTGCCGAAGTTGCGCCCGCCGAAAGTGAATCCGTTATAGACACGCCCCTTCGCGCCGACGCGCGCACCCCTTGAAGGCACGCCGCGATCCGTAATCACCCACATGCGCCCGGTGCCGTCGTCCAGTTCATAAGCACCCTGCCCCAGAGCGCCGTAGCTCTCGGTAACTGTCCCGGCGATGCCGACCTCTTTGTTATGATAGCGGCCCGGATCGCCATTGATCTTGTTGATGGTCGTCCGGCTCGGACAGGCCGTCAGACACAGAATACTGCCTAGCAAGATAGCGAGTAACGATATACGGCGTGAGTTCATTGCATCTCCTTCAATCCAAAATTGACCCGTGGGAGAGCGCGGTCATCATAGCACGCGACAAAGACTTTCGCGCACGAGCGTCGAAAGGCAGGTTTGAGATGAGACTCGATGAAACCTGCGTTGTACGATTTATTTCAAGACGGCTTACTGCCGCTGTATGCGGCGAAGAACGAACGGCCCGACGGACGACGAAACGAGTCTCGGCTCGCGACGATCTCATCTTGACTAAGCCGGAAGGATAAAGATAAAACCGTCCCTGCCGGCCTGTTTGATTCAGCATTCCCGCATCAACGAATTCGGGCGAAGGCGATCAGCTTTACCGGGGAGAAGACGGCTTCTGCCGATGCTCTGACTGCGCAATTTGTCCGGCGCACGCCCGGACGACTATCAGGGTTATTTTCCCGCTTAGGGCAGAAAAATTACGGAGGACATCCATGAGTAAAAAGATGAAGCGCCGCGAGTTCATACGCAACGGCGCGGTCGCGGGCCTCGTCGTAGCGACGCCGAAAATTTTGCACGGGCAATCTCCGGCAGTCATCCGGCAGAGCGCCGCGCGGCCCGTCGTCATCTCGTCGGCGAACGGCAACAAGTTCAAGAACGGCGGCGATCAGACGTGCGTGCAGAAGGCTTTCACGATGATGCAGGGCGGCGCGGACGTGCTCGATTCGCTCATCGCCGGAGTCAACATCGTCGAGCTTGACCCGCTGGACGACAGCGTCGGTTATGGTGGACTGCCGAACGCAGAGGGCGTCGTGCAACTCGATTCATCTTGTATGCACGGGCCGAAAAAGCGTGCGGGCGCGGTGGCGGCGCTCGAAGGCGTTCGCACGCCGTCGCTCGTGGCGCGGGCCGTGATGGAAGGGACGGATCATCACCTGCTCGTCGGGCGTGGCGCGCAGGAGTTTGCGCGCGGCATGGGCTTTAAGATCGAAGACGATTTGAACACGGAGCACTCGCGCCAACTCTGGCTCGAATGGAAACGCCGCACAGACCCTTCGCACTATCTCGACCCGAAGACGCGCGCAGAGGTCTGGCACCGCGAGGGCTTGAAGATGGTCGCCGAGGGTCTGATCCGTGCCGAGCACTACTACGGCACGATCAACTGCGACGGCGTCAACGCGAAGGGTGAGATTTGCGGCGTCACGACGACGAGCGGGCTGGCATGGAAGATACCGGGACGTGTCGGCGACTCGCCCATTCTCGGCGCGGGTCTCTACGTTGACGGCGCAGTCGGCGCTGCCGGTTCGACGGGCCGCGGCGAAGCCAATCTCTACAATCTCTGCTCATTCCTCATCGTCGAAGAGATGCGTCGCGGGCGCTCGCCCAAAGACGCCGGGATGGAAGCGCTCCGCCGCATCAAGGCCAACACCGTCGAGAAGCGCCTGCTCAACAATCGCGGACTGCCCAACTTCGGCATCAACTTCTACGTCCTCAACGCGCGCGGTGAGCACGCCGGCGTCACAATGTACCCCGGCGCACAATACGCCGTCTGCGACGACAAGGGGCCGCAAACTCTCGCCTGCGAAGCCTTATTAGAGGGAAAGGCGCAGGACTGAAGTTTCTCGCGTAAGTGAGAATAACTCTGGACAGACTTGGGCGCGCGGAGTATCTTCGCCTTACTCTATGCTGATCTTCTTCCGTACTTCCCAGCTGCCGCGGGGCATGTAACTTTGGCAGGCTGGGCCGTCAGAACGGGCTAATCCTCTTGAGCGACATTTTCCTAAGCTATTCGCGCGAAGACCGCCCGAAGGCCGAAGCGTTGGCGCTGATTTTCGCGCAGCAGGGTTGGAGCGTCTGGTGGGATAAGATCATCCCAACCGGCAAGAATTACTCAGACGTAATCTCCGGCGAACTGGCAAAAGCTAAAGCCGTCATCGTGCTCTGGTCTCAAACTTCAGCCGCTTCATCATGGGTGCGCGACGAAGCGACTGAGGGCAACGCACGCGGCGTCCTTGTTCCCGTTCTGATTGAAAATCTGACTCCCCCACTTGGTTTCCGGCAGGTACAGACGGCAGACCTTTCGAGGTGGGACACATCTGCCTCCGACACAAACTTGCAAGGGCTATTGACTGTCATTTCCGGCCTCATCAACAAGCCCGTAGTCATCGTTGAAACAACTTTCTTCGAGCGTCTCAAACACCTTTTCAGGTGGCCCGGCCCGGCCTCAATCGCCACAGCCTTCGTCGTTATACTGCTCGCCGGTTTCGCTACATACAGGTTCACCTCACTGGGCGGCGCGCTACAGGATACGAATAAAAATCACCTGCCAGACAACATCAACACTGAGCCGACTCCGCGCGATAATGTAAATGAGGCGCGAGTCGTTTCCAGCACGCGCGTCGAGGCCGCTGAGTTGACCGCTAAGGGCATTAACATGGCGAGCACCGACGGCAACCACGAGGGTGCGATACTGATATACAACGAAGCCATTGCGCTGTTGGCAGATTACGCGCCAGCTTATTTCTTTCGTGGAGAGTCTTACGCCACCCTGCGCCGGAACGACCCGGCGCTCGCCGATTTTGACAAAGTTATGCTCCTGAAGGCTTCGGCGGATTTAAGCCAAAGGGCAAAAAAACTCATTAACGACATTAAAGCTGCCACGCCGAACAAAGGCACCAACTCGACCTTCAACCTATCTACGTCAGTTCCTACCAACTCGCACACGTCAACCATTTCGTATGAGTTGTCTCACGCGCTGGTTGGTCAGATGTTCAGTCCCGACACAGCCGTCCGCATCGAGGCTACTACCAAACTTGTCATTGCGGGAAAACAGAGCGCTTCAATCGTTCAATTAGCCGTTAAGACTGCCCGCGAGAATACTGACGATAAAAGCGGCGTGATTAACACACTCGTGTTGCTGAAGAGCATTGACCCGACGATTCTAAAGAATCAGAGGACAGATATTGAGCAACTGCTGAGACAGGTCGAAGGCAACGGGCCGCAGACGGTGGGGCACATCGAAAAGATTAGAGCCATTCTGAACAATTAATCTCCGACATCCGGTCTCGAAAAAAATCGGGGCGACGATTGGCTTTTACGCCTCATCGTCGCCCCCTCACTACTTCATTGATCCTGCTCCTACTTGCCGAACCAGCCGATGGGCTTGCCTGACAAGTCCACCCAGACGCTCTTGACGTGGGTGTACATCTCAAGCGCGTGGCGACCCATCTCGCGCCCGTAGCCGGACTGTTTGTAGCCGCCGAAGGGCGAGGCCGCATTGAACATATTGAAGGTGTTGATCCAGATAGTGCCCGCATTGAGCGCCTTGGCGACGCGGTGTGCGCGCGTGATGTCCTGCGTCCAGATGCCCGCGGAGAGGCCGTAGACGGTTTCATTGGCCTGACGGATGAGATCGTCTTCGTCCTCGAAGGTGATGACGGAGACGACGGGGCCGAAGATTTCCTCCTGCGCGATGCGCATGTTGTTGCTCACTTCGCTGAAGATGGTCGGCTGGAAGAAGAAGCCTTTCTGGAAGTCGCCTTCGAGCGCCGGGCAAGCGCCGCCGGAGAGGACGGTCGCGCCCTCGCCGCGCGCGATGTCAACGTAGCTCTTGATGCGGTCGAGTTGCTCGGACGAGACCTGCGGCCCCATGTGCGTGCCCTTGTCCATCGGGTCGCCGACCTTGATCTGTCCCGCCTTCGTCTTAAAGCTTTCAAGAAACTCGTCCTTCACGCCCGCGTGCAGAAAGAGACGCGAACCGGCGCAACAGACCTGACCCTGATTGAAGAAGATGCCCATCATCGCACCGTTGACGGCCTGCTCGATGCTGGCGTCGGCGAAGACGATGTTCGGAGCTTTGCCTCCGAGTTCGAGCGAGACTTTAGTGAGATTGTCCGCCGCCGCATGCGCGATAATCTTGCCGACTTCGGTCGAGCCGGTGAAGGCGATCTTGTCTATGCCGGGGTGCGAGGCGAGCGCCGCGCCCGCCGTCTCGCCAAAACCGGGCACGATGTTGACGACGCCGTCGGGGAATCCCGCTTCCTGTATCAGCTTGCCCAACTCCATCGCCGTCACGGGCGTCTGCTCGGCAGGCTTTAAGACGATGGTGTTGCCTGCGGCGAGCGCGGGCGCGAGTTTCCAAGCGGCCATCAGCAGAGGGAAGTTCCAAGGGATAATCTGCCCGCACACTCCGAGCGGTTCGCGCAGCGTGTAGTTGAAGAACTGGCCGGGCACAGGGATGGTTTCGCCCTCGATCTTCGTGGCGAAACCGGCGAAGTATTCAAAATTCTCCGCCACCTGCGGCAGATCAACGTAAGCCGACTCGCGTATGGGCTTGCCGTTGTCGGCGGTCTCAAGCGCGGCGAGTTCCGGCGTGTGCTCTTCGATGAGTTGCGACAACTTGTAGAGCAGACGACCGCGGTCGCGCGCGCTGATCTTCGACCATTTACCTTCAAAGGCGCGACGCGCCGCGACGACGGCCTTATCAATGTCGGCCTTGTCGGCCTCGGCGACTTCGGCGAGCGTCGCGCCGGTGGCCGGGTTGGGCGTCTCGAACGTCTTGCCCGACTCGGCGTCCACCCATTTTCCATCTATTAAGAGTTGATATTTACGGGGCGTCTCCGACGCCGGTTGGGCTGATGACATAACGGGTTCTCTCCTCTTTCGTTTCTCCGTGATTGAGACTCAAGCTGCGCCATGCACGCGGATAGGATTCGTCTTATTATCACCCACCATCTTTGCGAAGTCCAAAGCAGGCGCGACGACGAGACGCCCTTCCGTCTTCGACGTTCAATTCCTGATTTTGAAAGTTTCACTTTCCGAATTTGAAATTCAAGCTTTGCGACCCTCAAAGGTCTTCCATTCAATTGCCGCACTCACCCTCGCGACGGCTCCGCTTTTTCTTCGTCGGCGGCGTAAGCGAGATCGCGGTCGCCCGTCACTTCGTCCCAGTCGTAGCCGAGATACGCGGCGAGTTGATGCAGGCGGGACTCCCATTCCTCGCGTTGTGCACGGTACGCTTCCCAGCCCGACACAACGTCCCTGCGCGTCTTGATCCCCGTGTCGCTCAGGCGTCTCAGCGTCGCATGGTAACGTCCTTTCCAACGCCTTGTCTCGTCCGCCTCGGTCTCTTCGTGCAGGTGCTTGCTGCCGTCAAGATCAAGCGAAGTGACCATCTTGAAGAGCACATGGCGCGTGCTCGCTTCGAGCGCACGCACGTCGGGAAAGTTGCGCACGTCCGGGTACTCTTCTTCGTCGAGGCCGGTGCGGATGACGGCGCAGGCTTCGAGCAGCAGAAAGAGCACGCGCGGCAGACTTTTGTAAACTTCGAGCGGGTGGAAATAGTGTATGACCGGATGCTCGATGTGTGCTTCGTGGAGTCCCTGCAAGTCGCGCGTCGCCTGCCGCAAAGCTTCGCGCAGGCCATAGAAGTGACCGTCGTAGAAATAGTGCGCGACGTATCCGGCGGCGTCCGCGCCCTCTTCGGCCTGATGATAAAAGGAGAGCGCGATGGCGCGTTTGCGTTCGAGCGCCGTGTAGGCCGTCAGCATGTAGGTGACGGCGAGCGAGATTAAAGCGAGGCCGGAGGCGGACTCGAACATGGCGACGAAACGCATCGCGGTCGTGCGCGGAGCGATGTCGCCGTAGCCCACGGTCGTGACCGTGACGCCGCTGAAGTACAAAGACTCGACCCATCGCGCCGCGCCCGCCTGCGCACTCAAGTTGAACTCGAAAGGCATTCGCGGGAAGTAGATCAAAGCGAAGGCCAAGACCAGCAGCGTCACGTAGATGATAATCAGGAGCGGCAGGAGAAGCGGGCCGACGGCGTTAAGTAGTTTGTGACGGCTGAGGCGCGGGAGGCGGAAGGCGACGGAGCGCGCCACGCGCCAGATCGTGCGGTTCAGGGTTTCCCCGACCGGGCCGAAGCGCGCGCTCGCGTGCAGCACCGTCGCGTACACGTCGTAAGCAATGATCAGCAGCAGCCCGACGCCCGCCAGTGTGCAGATTATCGTCATCCTTTTAGACGAAAGCATCTCCCGCGGCTCATGCGACGGGAGATGCTAAAAGTTCCTTTCGCCTGCGAATCGGCGCGGACGACGTTTTGACGAACGGCGCGCGTCTCACGACTCCGTGATTAACTGTCGGAGCACGAACGGGAGAATACCGCCGTGCCGGTAATACTCGATCTCAATCGGCGTGTCTATGCGGAGCGTGACCGGCACTTCTTCCGTCTCGCCGCCCGCGCGGTGAATGACGAGCGTCACGTCCTGACGCGGCTTGATCTCGCCTTCCTGTAGCCCCGTCATGTCGAAGGTCTCCGTGCCGTCGAGGTTGAGCGTCTTCGCGTTCGTGCCCTCCTTGAACTGGCACGGGAGCACGCCCATGCCGACGAGGTTGCTGCGGTGGATGCGCTCGAAACTTTCGGCGATGACGGCGTGGACGCCGAGCAGCCGAGTGCCCTTCGCAGCCCAATCGCGCGAACTGCCCGTGCCGTATTCCTGACCCGCAAAGACCAGAAGCGGGACGCCCGCCGCCTGATAATGAACCGAGGCATCGTAGATCGGCATCTGTTCGCGAGTCGGCTCAAGCAGCGTCACGCCGCCCTCCGTGCCCGGCACCAACTGATTTTTGATGCGGACGTTGGCGAAAGTGCCGCGCACCATTACCTGATGATTACCGCGGCGCGAGCCGTACGAGTTGAAGTCTCCCATCTCGACCCCGCGCAGCAACAGGTAACGACCCGCGGGCGACTGCATCTTGATCGCGCCGGCGGGCGAGATGTGGTCGGTCGTCACCGAATCGCCGAAGATGGCGAGCGGACGCGCGCCGCGTATGTCGCAAAACTGCCCTGCGTCCATGCTGAATTTCTCGAAGTACGGCGGCTCCTGAATGTAGGTCGAAGTCGAATCCCAATCATAGACTTCGCCGGTCACGCTCGGTATCTCGTTCCAGAGCGGATTCGCTTCCTCGAAGTTGGTGTAAAGCGCGCGGTAAGTCTCCGGGTCGGTGGCGGCCTGCATCACCGCGCCCACCTCTTCGAGCGTCGGCCAGATGTCGCGCAGGAATACGTCCTCGCCCTCTGTGCCTTTGCCGAGCGGCTCCGTCGCCATGTCAATGTTGACGCGACCGGCGAGCGCGAAGGCGACGACGAGCGGCGGACTCATCAGGAAGTTGGCGCGGACGTTTTGATGGACGCGCGCCTCGAAGTTGCGGTTGCCGGACAACACGCTCGCGGCCACGATATCGTGGTCGTTAATCACGTTCTCGATGCGCGGGTCGAGCGGGCCGGAATTGCCGATGCAGGTCGTGCAGCCGTAGCCGACGATGTTGAAGCCGAGCTTGTCGAGGTAAGGCTGAAGGCCCGTCTTCTGATAATACTCCGTGACGACGCGCGAGCCGGGCGCGAGCGACGGCTTAACGGTCGGCGGAACTTTCAGACCGCGCTCGACGGCCTTCTTCGCAAGCAGGCCCGCGGCGAGCATCACGCCCGGATTCGAGGTGTTGGTGCAGGACGTGATGGCCGCGATGACCACGTCGCCGTGGCCGAGGTCGGCGTGCCCGTCGAACGTAGGCAGGTCGGAATGCTGTTCCTCTTCGACGCGGTCGGGCGTCGGGCGATTGTTCATCATCTCGACTTCGCTCGCCGCGCTCGTGTTCTTCTCGCTCTGCGCGCCGAGGCCGCTGACGGTTTCGCTGGCGACTACATGCGGGGCAGACTCGGTCTCCTGTGCGCCGCCGCCGCCGATAATCGCGCCGGGCATAATGGGCAGTTTGCGCGCGGCATCCTTGAGTTCCGCGTTCAGGTCAACCGCGAAACGCTCCGTCAGTTCACCCTCCGGCCTGTTGTAGCCGTTCTCGCCGATAGGTTTTGTGAGCAAGTCGTTGAACTGGCTTTTCAAGTCCGTCAGATTGATGCGATCCTGCGGGCGCTTCGGCCCGGCGACGCCCGGCACGATCTCTGCGAGGTCGAGTTCGAGCACGGTGCTGTAGTCGCACTCCCCGGCACGCGGGATGCCGAACAGTCCCTGAGCCTTGAAGTAGTTGCGGAAAATATCAACCTGCTCCTCTTCGCGGCCAGTGGAGAGCATGTACTCGCAGGTCTTTTCGTCCACGGGGAAGTAGCCCATCGTCGCGCCGTATTCGGGAGCCATGTTGGCGATGGTCGCGCGATCTGTGACGTGCAGGCTCGACGCGCCCTCGCCGTGAAACTCGACGAACTTGCCGACGACCTTCGCCTTGCGCAGCATCTCCGTCACGCGCAGCACGAGGTCTGTCGCCGTCACGCCCTCTTTCAGCGCGCCCTTCAGATGCACTCCGATGACATCCGGCGTCAGGAAATAGACGGGCTGGCCGAGCATGCCGGCCTCGGCCTCGATGCCGCCGACGCCCCAGCCGACGATGCCGAGACCGTTAATCATCGTCGTGTGCGAATCAGTCCCGACGAGCGTGTCCGGATAGTAAACGCCGCCCTTCTCCAGCACGCCGCGCGCGAGATATTCGAGGTTGACCTGATGCACGATGCCGATGCCGGGCGGGATGACGTTGAAACTCTCGAACGCCTGCATGCCCCACTTCAAAAATTGGTAGCGCGAGCGGTTGCGCTTAAACTCCGTCTCCATATTGAGACGTAAAGCGTCGGGCGTGCTCCAGAAATCCACCTGTACGGAGTGGTCTATAACGAGGTCAACGGGCACGAGCGGCTCGATTATTTTCGGGTCGCGACCCATACGCGCGACAGCCGAACGCATCGCCGCGAGGTCAACCAGCAGCGGTACACCTGTGAAGTCCTGCAACAGCACGCGCGCGACGTAGAATGGAATCTCTTCCGTCCTCTCGGAGTTCGCTTTCCAGTTGACGAGCGCGCGCACGTCCGACTCTTCGACGATCTTCCCGTCATAGTTACGCAGCACGGATTCGAGCACGATCCGCATCGAGACGGGCAGGCGCGAGACGGGGCCGATGCCCTCTTTTTCAAGTTGCGGCAGCGAGTAAAACTGTCCGCCACGTCCCTCTTCGGTCGTGAATGTTCGCAGCGTGTTGAAGAGATTATGTGCCATAAGAAGTTCTCGAAAATCGGGCGCGTCGGCCAATCCCTGTGCGCGCCCTCCGCTTGCCGGCGAGAGTTGTCCGGTGGATGTGTGTTGACTGTTGAACGATGGACTTTAGTTTAAATTCGCGTCAGGCAATCGTCAAGCAACATCAATGTTCAAGGGCGCGTGCAGCGTCCGCAGGCTTGTGCGTTTCTCATGTTTCGAGTCATTTGTTATATTTGCCTCACTTTAGAAAAGCAGGCGACAAGTTTATCGTGCAGTTTCCGTTTCGCATTGAATATACGAGACAGGCGATAACACTTCGGAGGTGATTAGAATGGCCGATAAGAAACCGGAAAATTTCGAGTACCTGAGCAACAACCCAGATCAAGTGCCCGACCCTGAGATCGAGAAGTTCATGGAAGAGGAGATCGCGCGCGCGCCGAAAGACCCCGGACAACTCGCGCAACGCCTTCGCAACAGCAACGCCGCCTCGCCACAGGACGCGGGCGGCGACCCCGACGCGACGTGGGAGGATGTCAACGACAGCGGCGAGGAATCGGTCTCCGGCGACAACCCGACGCCCGATCAGTCGGATGTCGAAGAGAACGCGCATGCCGTCGGCGTCAACTTCGAGGACAACGAGGAACTAGAGTTTATCGAAAAGATTGACCGGCGCGACCGCGAGCGTTTTGAACTCGAC
>JBAVPI010000266.1:0-6377 GCA_049692915.1 Pyrinomonadaceae bacterium | reverse complement strand
CCTTTGAGTCGCCTGCGGAAGAGGCCGAGCGCCTCGTCAACGCGGCCCATGTCGGCGAGCGTGAAAGCTTCGAGACGGAGCAGCCGCTCCTCTTCGGGGTAGCGCACGCGTGCGGCGCGGACGGCTTCAAGAGCTTCGGCGCGCTTCCCCTGCGTGCGCAGGAGATTGACCTTCTGGATGTCCGCCGCAGGGTCTTTATCTCCGAGCACGAGACGCATGCGCTCGATAGTCGCGAAGGCTTTCTCGAATTGTCCTGCCTGCTGCTGAAGACCGAGAATGCTTGCGAAGACGACCGAGGCGAAGCGCCGATCTCTTTCGGAGGCGAGCGGCGCATCGCCGATTTTTCGGGCTTTGAGTAAATTTTCGTGGACGCCGATGGCGTCGTCGTAGAGCGAAGCGTCGGCGTAGGTCTGCGCCAGTTGGAGTTGCAGTGAGACTTGATCGCGCTCGTTGCCTGCGGTAGCCGAGATGCCGGCGCGCAGCGTCGCCACGGCATCCTCCACACGATTGGCGCGCGTCTGAGCGCGTGCGAGCATTCCGACGGCGACGGCATTCTTCGGATTCTGCGTGACGAGATTGCGCAATTCGTTGACGATGTTTTGATCAACTGCGCCGCCTGCTTCCAGCGCATCGCCCAACATTTCGAGGTAGCGCCCGTTATTCGGTTCGAGAGACAACGCGCGGCGAATGGCGGCGACGGCTTCATCGGTGCGGCCCGCGCGGAGCAGGACTTCAGAGAGACGCGCGCTCGCCGCGTCCGGAGTTAATTCCTTGCCCTTGGTGATTACCTGATAAAAGCGGCTGTCAATGGATGCGGGCAGCGCGGCCCATTTCTTCAAGGCTTCGACCGATTCATTTTCACGCCCGCTCGCAAGGTAAAGCTCGCCGAGAAGCGCCCACGCTTCGGCGTCGTTGGGGCTGAGTCGCGCCACCTCCTTCAACTCCGCCGTGGCTTGCTCGGCCACGGCACGGTCTATCTTGCCCTCGGAAAAATTGCTTCTGACCGTATAGACGCGCGAGAGTGTGCGATGCGCGCCGAGATTGTTCGGGTCTAGGCGCGCGGCAATCGAGCTTTCGCGTGCGGCTTGCGGTAAGTCGTCGAGGAAGAAGAAGGCGAGTTCGGCGAGCGCGGTGTGGGCTTCGGCGAGCGTGGGATCGAGTTCGGCTGCCTGTTGAAAAGCTTGCTGTGCGAGCCGCAACCCCTCGACCGTCATTCTGCCCTCGCGTGCGCCTGCGAAATAGCGTTGACCTTCGAGCAGCTTGGCGTAAGCCTGCGCGCGTTTTTCACGGGAAGTCTCAACCGTCTGTGACTGCGCGGCGGCAGCAGCGACATGCGTCGCGCCGACGGGTTGTGTCACCGCGCCCTGTCCCTGCGCGGTCTGCGCCAAAGCATTTACTGCGAATGCCACACCCACGCAGAGCGCGCAGAGAAGCGCCCTCAACATTGTGCGTGGGACGAGCGTTGAAAGAATGTGTGGGACGAGTTGTGAAGGAGTGTTCACCCGCTGGTTCCTCTCGTTGTCGCATCAGCGGAACCGGGCGTTTGAGTGCTCTGCACGACGCGCTCCCACGCGGCGCGGCGCGGGTATGCGTAGAGCAGAACGGCGATGGCGATTGCGCCGAGCCAGAGCATGTCCACTCCATCGCCCGTCATCAGGCTGATGGCGAAGCCCATGACGGCGATGGCCCCGCCGATGAAGGCGACATATATCGTCGTCTGTTGAAGCGTCGTCAAGAGTCCCGTCGTGCCGCGCAACGCCGCGATGTCGCGCAAGCGTACGGGAGAAAATTTCGTGCGGCGCAGTGCGACCGCGCCGAGGCCGAAAAGGACGATGACGATTCGCAGTGAGAAAGCGGTGGTCGGATTGCGATTCCTGAGCGGCGGCACGAGGCCCGAAACGGCGAGCGCCATGAGAAGCACGGTGATGACGAAGATGACGGCGACCGTGATGAACGCCGCGCGATGATAGCGTGCTAACTCGTCCTGCGAATGCTCGACAGTATGTGACACTGACACCTCGTTTGGTCTCGCGCCCGTGCGCTCTGATTTAAACGGGACTGCGACGAAGGGGAAGGTGAAAATTCTAACACCCGCTCTGCCGACGGGCAAATTTACGATAAGCGAGCGCGTCCCTCCGCATAAAGAAGCGCGCGTATCCCTCCGCATAAAGAGAAGGGACGATTGACCGTCAACCCCGCGTCAATCGTCCCTCGGAAAGAGTGCCCGGTTAAGCCAACGACTAAGGCTTAACGCCGTCTGCGCCCGGCGGCGTCGTGGCCGGTGTGCTCGGCTGTGTGGAAGCCGGTTTGGTTGGATCGCCGCCGGTCTTCGGAGCGCCCGGCTGTGTCGGCGTGAGCGTGACCGCTTTTCCAGCCTTCGGCGTGCCCACCGGAGGCGGCGTCGTGTTTTCGAGACGACGGGCCGGGGCGACGCGTTGAACCGGCTGCGTGTTGTACGAGGCCGGAATCTCGCCGTTGTTATCGAGAGCCTTCTGAATCAAGTCCACGGCCTTATCGTCGGTGCCGATGATGACGCCGTTTTTATCCACGGTCTTCGGCGTCGCGCCGCTGATCTCCTGCATGATGCCGCCGACGAAAGATTGCGACTCGCACGGCTCGACGTTCGCACGCGCGGGGTTGGCGTCCGGCACGGGCGCGCCGATGGCTGCGAGTTGCTCTTTCGACTTCTCGGCCAACTCGCTGTTCGGGTAGTCGCGCACGAGACGCTGCAAATGTTTGGCGGCCTCGTCCGGCTCTTCCTCCTGCACGTAGGTCGTCGCCAGACGATAGAGCACCGTGTCCATCTGGCAGAAGTTCGGCCATTTCTCGGCGATCTCGCGGTAGCGATTCTGCGCGCCCTTAGGGTTCGCGGCCTTGCGCTGGAAGTAGCGGTCGTAGTAGAGATCGCCGACCCTCATGTTGTGCATCGCCAGCACTTCCTGAACTTCGCGCAGACGGACTTCAACATCCGGTCGCAGCGAAGAGTTCGGGAATTGCTGAAGCAGTGCTTTCAAACGCTGCTCGGCTTTCTTCGCGGAGGTCACGTCGCGGTCGGGCAACCCCATTCGTCGCATCTCGACCTCGGACATCTTGAGCATCACGTCGTCTGCGAGCGGCGCGGTCGGGAAAAACGTCAGCCAATCCTGATAAGCCGCCGCCGCCTGAATGAGCGCGCCCGTCGTGCCTTCGAGATAAAACGTGTCGGCGATGGCGAGTTTCGACAGCGGCAGATAGGTCGAATCCGGATAGGTGTTGATGATCACGCCGTAGAGAGAGCGCGCCTCTTCATAGTTGTTGTGTCGCGCTTCTTTTGTCGCCACCTCGAAGAGTTCGCGATCACGCCCCGGCGCGACCGTGCCGATCAATTCGCCGTACTTATCGTCTCCACCGCGGCCAAGAATGCGACCGAAGAAGCCCGGCTTTTTCTTCTTCTTACTGTCGTTGGTCTCGCTCGTGGCGACGGTGGCGCGGCGCTCGCCCGCGGTCTCGCGCATGGCTATCTGGACGCGCGTGTCGAGGTCAACAAGCCCTGCCTCCAACTTGTCGAGTTGCGTCGGGTCGTACCTTTCGGCGCGTTCCTGCTTGCCGTGCAGGTCGTTGACCTCGGAGAGCAGAGAGCCGACTTCCTTATCCAGACCGCTGAAGCGAGCGCGCGGCGTGTCGGCTGCGGCCTTCTTCCCATCGTCGCCGGAGTTAAGTCCGGCGATGGCGCTGTTGAGCGTGCGCCGTATCGTCTCAAGACGAGAGCGCAGCACGTCGAGACGCTGCAAAGGCGTCGCCCCGTTCTGCGCGCCCTGCCCGAAGACGGGCGCGACCGGCAGCGCGGGCAGCAGCATCACCGCACACAAAAGAATCAGTACGACATTGCGAAAACGCATTACCTGACCTCCAGTAAAACTCTGAACTATGAACCCTGCATGATGAATGAAACGCGGAAAGCTTTCGTCTCCGAAGTTCAGCGTCCCGACTTCAACATTAAGCCAATTGCATCGTGGCCTTGAGCAGTTCACGGACGCCGCGTTCCGGGTCGCCCTGTCCGAAGACAGCTGTGCCTGCAACCAACATCTCCGCTCCTGCGGCGACGATTCTGGCGATATTCTCTTTATCAACGCCGCCGTCAATCTCGATTCGCGTCGGCAGCCCGCGCTCGTCAATCATGCGACGCAGGCGGCGCACTTTTTCGACGGAAGGTTCGATGAATGCCTGACCGCCGAAGCCGGGGTTGACGCTCATCACGAGCACGTAATCGGCGAACTGGAGCGCCTCTTCAAGCGCGCCGAGCGAGGTCGCAGGATTGATGACGATGCCCGCCTGCGCCCCCTTGTTTCTGATTCCGGCGAGCGTCCGGTGAATGTGCGGGTCGGCCTCGATGTGGACTGAGACCATGCGCGCGCCCGCCTCGACAAACTGTTCGGCGTAACGGCCCGGTTCGGAAATCATTAGATGCGCGTCGAGGGGTAGTTGGGTTGCGCGGGAAAGTGAACGGACGACAGGTAATCCGACGGTCAGGTTCGGGACGAAATGGCCGTCCATCACGTCCACGTGGATCATCGTGGCCCCGCCGCGCTCGACCGCCGCGATTTCCTCGCCGAGGCGCGCGAAGTCTGCCGACAGGATGGAAGGCGCGATTTCTACCATGTAAGTTCTCTCCGATTTCGACCGCCGAGAGGCTTGGAAGCCGCCCGTTTGAGGCAGCCGCAGCGTGCGTCGAAAGCTGTCGGGGTTGTTAATTCGAGTCTTGCCGGGAAACCGGCCCGCTTAGAAATTCGGTCGCCGGTTGGCGTTGCTGTTCGTACGGCCGGAGTTTGCGTTCGCGTTCCGGCTGTTGGCGTTTCTGTTCCGGTTGGCGTTGGCCGCGGCGTTGTTGCCGTTAATCACCGGCCCCCGGTTCGCGTTGCGATTCAAATTGGAATTGGTGTTGCGCTGGGCCGCGTTGTTGTTTGCGCCGTTAGCGTTGCCCGCATTGCGGTTGTTCGCGTTTGAATTGGCGTTGGAGTTCGTGTTCTTGTTGGCGTTTTTATTTCGCCGCTCACGATTCTGATTCTCGTTTTTATTCGACGAATCGGAGGACTTCCCGGCGTTGTCGTTCTTTGACTCGTTCGCGCCCTCGCCCTTCTTTTCGTCGGGCGCATCGGCGGCGGCGACCTGTTCGCCCTCGCGTGGGCCGCGGCTGACGACGACGCGGATGGTCTGGCCCGACTTGACGACTTCACCGGCGTGCGGCGTCTGGTCGAGAATCATGCCGGGCTGCACGTCCGGTTTGTAACGCTGTGCCCGCTCGCTGATGTCGAGTCCCGCCTTCGCCAGCACCGCCGTGCCGTCCGTGTAAGACTTGCTGACGACATCGGGCACTTGAATTTCGGGGCTGCGGAGCGAAAGATAAACAGTTCCGACGAGGCCCAACGCGAACATGACGGCGATGACGGCGATTGTTGCCAGCTTGCCGAACGCCGAGAGGGCCTTACCGGATGCCTCAGCCACAAATATTCAACACCTCTCTCTTTCCAACCGTCTCTGGAGATGGCCCGTCGCGCCCCTCGACGCGCGCCATCTTGAAAAACCAAGGCGGGAGTCTAACACCCGCTACAGACGCGCTGCAAGGTAAGGGATGGGAGTCAGGATTGAGCAGGAATGGGTTTCTAAAATTCGGGGTTTCGGATGCCGAATTTGAAATCCCCGATGCCGGATTCGAGATGGCCTGAGATGTCGCCTGACCATTCAAGCGTGCTTTTCCAACGCCGCGACGTAGAAGCCGTCCACGTCGTCGCGGTGCGGCCACGTGCGCGCGGCCCCGTCGGGCGTCAGGATGTATTCGGGCGCAGGCATGACCCTCACCTGCCGAAAGTCGCCGTGCGTTTGCAGAAAGCTTGAGACTACCTCCTCGTTCTCTTCCCTCTCCACAGAACAGGTCGAATAGACGAGCCGCCCGCCGCGACGCAGGGTGCGCGCGCCTGCGTTAAGAATCCTCCGCTGTCTGGCCGAGAGGTCTGCGATGTCGCCGGGCGTCACGCGCCAGCGGATTTCCGGGTTGTGCCTGAGCGTGCCCGTGCCGGTGCAGGGTGCGTCCACCAGCACGCGGTCGAAAGACGCGTCGGCAAAGGGCAGACCGCGCTCCGCGTTCAAGAGGACGGCGCGGACGCTTTGCAAACTCTGCCGCGCGGTTAGTTCCTCAACGATACGCAGGCGGTGTTCGTATAAATCACCGGCCACGACGAGCGCGCCGTCACCCGCCAGCATCGCGGCGTGCGTCGTCTTACTGCCCGGCGCGGCGCACACGTCCAGCACACGCTCGCCCGCGCGGGCCGCGACGATGTGCGCGACAAGTTGCGACGCTTCATCCTGCATGTAGATGAACCCCTCAGTGTTCAGGGCACGCA
>JBAVPI010000265.1:0-2904 GCA_049692915.1 Pyrinomonadaceae bacterium | reverse complement strand
GAGCAGGTTGGGATTGATTGAACGGCGCGCCAGTCCGCGCACCATCGCGTTGATAATCCGGCCCGCGCCTCGTCCGATGCTCGCCCCGAACAAATGTCTGCCTTCCTGTGAAAATCTAAAAAAAGTGTGGCTGTTGCCCGACTTGTGCGCCCGCGAAAATCCGGCGGTTCATCATAGGAACGCGCCAAACGGCTTGTCAAGGAAGTCTAAATGAAGCGAGCGGGGCGCGGCGGACGCGTGCTTTATTTGTGTCCGGCGTCAATCGCCAACTCATACGCGCTCGATGTTGTGCAGCCGTCGCACGTCAACGGTGAGCAGCTGCCTGTCGGCGGAGCGCTTGTAGATGTCGCTGAACTTCGCGCCCCAGACAATCTCGTCGGCCTTGTAGGACGAGCGCGTATGGACGGTCTGCGAGAAGGTTTCGTCTATCCCCTTGAAGAGCACGAGCACCTCCGCGTCCGCCGCGAGAAGGTCTGTGTGCGTGACGCCGTGGAGCGGGCTGTCGTCGTCAATCTGGTGGACAATCGTCCAACTCAAGGGGAAGAAGACGACCTTCGGGCGTTCCAACGTCAGCGGGTAAAAGCGGCGCAGGCGTTTGCCGCCGACCTCCTCGAAGAGGGCGAGCAGCACCGTCGCTTCGAGTTCGATGAGTTGGTTGCGCCGCGCGTTGGTGACGCGAAACATGAGCGCCGTGGTGTCGCGATAGGGAGCGACGACCATGTTGCGGCTGAAGAGCACTTTCGCGGTCGGCCTCGAAAATCTGGCGAAGATGAGGCCGGTGGCGAGCGCCACGGCGAGCAGCCCGACGAGCGATTCGGCAGTGACGACGAGATTGGCGGCGACGCCCGCGGGGCTGATATGGCCGTAGCCGATGGTCGAGAAGGTCTCGACGCTGAAGAAGAAGGCTTCGAGCAGTTCATTACCGGGCGGCAGTTGACCCACCGTGTTGACGAGCGCGCCGGGGCCGCACAGGACGTAAGCCGCGCCGAAGATGACGTTGATGAGAATGAAGGCGAGCGTCAGGACGGAGAGAAAGACCCACCACGGGAGCGCGAGCAGCGAGTGATAGAGGCTGAAGGACGACCAGAAACCGAGGCCCGTGCGATGAACGTTGAAACTGCCGTCCGGGTTGAGCAGCCGCTTCCCGCTCTCGGAAGCGACGACCGAGCCGAAGCCGAGGTCGCGCGTCTCTTCTTCACCGGGAGTTGAAGTTGATAAATCACCGTTCGCCGGTGTCGTATCGTGGTTCTTATTTCGTCTCATCTATAATTTGAAAATCAGGAGATGGCCCGCGCGATGGCGAAGGCGGCGGCGGCGGCGAGTCCGCCGATGGTCATGGTTTGCAGACCGCTCCGCAGCGGCCTCGTCCCGGTGAAGTGTCCCTTCACGTAGCCGAAGATGAGGAGCGCCGCGAGCGTCAACAGCACGGAGGCGGACAACGCGCGCCCCGCGTCGGACATAAAGATGTAGGGCGAGAGCGGAATCAACCCGCCTGCGATGTAAGCGCCCGCAATCGTCAGGGCGCTCGTCAAGGCGCGGCGCGGGTCTGGTCGCTCCAGCCCCAACTCGTAACGCATCATAAAATCCACCCACGCGCGCGGGCGCTGGCTGAGGGCCTCGACGAGCGGTTCGGCCTCTGCTTGCGTCAGGCCGTAGGACTGGAAAATCTCGGCTACCTCGGCCTTCTCCTCTTCCGGTATCTGAATGATTTCCTGCTTCTCACGTTCGCGTTCGCGGTGATAGTGTTCGGCGTCGCTCTTGGCCGCGAGATAGCCGCCGAGTCCCATGGCGATTGAGCCGGCGGAGATTTCGGCGAGGCCCGCAGTGATGATGATGGCGGAAGAGTTGAGCGCGCCGGAGAGTCCGGCGGCGAGCGCGAACGGCACGGTCAGCCCGTCGGACATGCCGATGACGATGTCGCGGACGATGTCGCCGGCTGTGAAATGACGTTCGGTGTGCTCGGTCTGTGGCATCGTATGATGGTCGAATCCGCGTGCGGAATTTACCATAGAGGGCGCGGCGAGCACAGGAAGCACGGGCCTGTTTCCCTTGCGTGTTCGTCGCGCATCGTCAACGGAGCGCCGCCTTGTAGTATTATCAGGGGCATGTGGAAATACTTCATCGCCGCATTCTTTTTCCTGATCGGCACGCTGGAAATCGTCCTCGCGCTCAGCGGAAGTCTCCGCGAGGCCGTGATGAAGAACAGCGTCGTCCGCTCGAAGCGTACCGAGCCTGCCTTTCTCTTCATCGCCGGACTCTCGGCCTTCGCGATGGGCGCGGGCATTCTCTTCTATAACTTGTACTGGTAAGCGGCGCGGGGAGACCGTTCGCGGCTCAAGCGAATCAATTCGCGGCGGCTTTCGTCGCGCCTGCCGGTGCATGCGTGCGGAGTGAATCCTCAACTTGAGCGAGAAACTTCCGCACGTCCCCTTGAGACCGCAAGCAGATGAGTCGCTTCGTGCCCGCGTGCTTCTTCAACAACTCCAGCACCTTCGGCTTTGTCCTCTTCGGGTAATTCCACACCCACCAGAGGAATGCCGGGCTGAAACGTTCGCGACAATCAGCGGCCATGTCAGGTCTGCTTTCAGAGCGGTACATCGCCCATCTGTTCAGCACGCGGCGCAGACACAACAGGCGCGGGGCGTCGAGAAAGATGATGGTATCGCAGGCTTCGACTCGCAGGCCGAGCGTGCCCGAATAGTTGCCGTCCATGATCCACGCGTCGCGCTCAATCAGGTCTCGAACTTGACTTTGCCACACATCCTTCGGCGGCTCGCCCCATCCGGCCCGCCAGTAAAAACGGTCGAGGTGGAGGACTTCGATGTCGAGCGTCTCGCCCAGTTGCCGGGCGAGGGTGCTTTTGCCCGCCCCGCCCGAACCGATGACGAGAACTTTTCTCATGTT
>JBAVPI010000264.1:0-4071 GCA_049692915.1 Pyrinomonadaceae bacterium | reverse complement strand
TCGTGCAACCCGCGGAGAGTCTGGCGGTGGGTTCGACGGCCATCGTCATGACGCGCCTGTTCGGACTCGTGCCCGTGCGCTGGGTGGCGAGGCACACGGCCTACGACCCGCCGCGCATGTTTGAAGACGTGCAGGTGAGCGGGCCTTTCAAAAGCTGGCGTCACCGGCACATCATCACGCAGCATGCGGCGGGTGCGACTCTGCGCGACGAGATCGAGTTTGAGCCGCCGATGGGTCTGCCGGGCCGACTCGCCGCGCCGCTGTTGGTGCTGCCGCGGCTCAGGCGTATGTTCGATTATCGCCACGACGTAACGCGCGCGTGGTGCGAGGGCAGAGAGCTTGAGGAAACGCCAGAGCAATGAGCTTGAAAAGCTGCGCGTGACGGACTTGAAAACTTGCGCGTGACGGACTTGAACAGCTACGCGTGACGGATTGGCCTACCGCTTGATTAATTTCCCTTACTTCACTGGTCAGAACCGCAGATTGTATGTATTATGTCGCCGCTTTTAACGAAGCCACACACCGACGCGTCGCGGCATCACCCGCGACAATGCGGCAGCACTAACAACATCCCGACGTAAGTTCCCTTGTTCGCCGGTAAGTTCACCCGTCAGTCTGCACTCTTCACGTCAGTCATCGTTAATTAAGGAGCCATGCCCATGAAGTGTCCCCACGCCGCCCGCCGCCGCCCCTGTCTTCGCTCGACACTGCCGCTCAACCTTGCGCTGGCAAGCGTCTGCCTGCTGCTCGCGGGTGCTGCCACGCGCGTCGTCGCAGGCGTCAACGATCTGGTGAGCGTCAACATCCCCGGCACGCAGACCGGAAACGGCGCGGTCTTCTCCTTCAGGGTCAGCAACAACGGGCGCTATGTCGTGTTCACCACCACGTCGAGCAACCTCGTCGCGAATGATACGAACGGCGTCGTCCGAGACATCTTCGTGCGCGATCTGCAAACGAACACGACGGCGCTCGTCTCGGTCAACAGCGCGGGAACGGCAACCGGCAACGGCGAGGCCGGCGGCGGCGGCATCGGCATCAGCGCCGACGGGCGTTACGTCCTTTTCACCAGCACGGCCGGCAACCTCGTGACGAACGACACGAATGCGGGGACGCAGGATATTTTCGTGCGCGACTTGCAGACGGGGACGACCCGGCTTGTCACCGTCAACGCTCCGGGCACGGGCAGCGGCAACGCTACTTCCACCAATCCTTTCATCACGCCGGACGGTCGCTACGTCGTCTTCACCAGCACGGCTTCCGACCTCGTCGCCGGAGACGCCAACGCGCGCAGCGACGTTTTCGTCCGCGACCTTCAACTGAACACGACCACGCTCGTTTCAAAGAACAGCGCGGGCACGGCGGGCGGCAACGGTAATTCGGCGTCCAACATCGCCATCAGCGACGACGGGCGCTTCGTCGCCTTCGCGAGCCTCGCCGGCGACCTCGTCGCGAACGATTCCAACGGCGCGACGCAGGACGTTTTTCTGCGCGACCTGCAAACGAATACGACGACTTTAATTTCCGTCAACAGCGCGGGCACGGGCAGCGGCAATAGCTCGTCCGGCGCGATTCTCCGCTTCACGCCCGACGGGCGCTTCGTCGCCTTCGGCAGTAACGCCAGCAACCTCACCGCCAACGACACGAACGGCACGATGCAGGATATCTACCTGCGCGACACGCAAGCGCCCGCCTCGACCTCTCTGGTGAGCGTCAACGCTTCGGGCACGGGCAGCGGCAATAGCTCGTCCGGCACGAGTCTGCGGATGAGCGACGACGGCCGCTACGTGGCCTTCACGAGCGGCTCGAACAACCTTGTGGCGAACGACACGAACGAGTTCGGCAACATCTTCAGGCGCGACATGCAGGCGGGCGTGACCGCTCTGGCAAACGTCAACAACGCGGGCACGGTCAGCAACGGCGGCTCCAACGTTCCGGGCATCAGCGCCGACGGACGCTATGTCGTCTTCGCAAATTCGGGCAGTAACCTTGTGCCGAACGACACGAACGGCGTCGGTTTCACGAATGTCTTCGTGCGCGACTTTCAGGCGAACACGACGACGCTCGTCTCGGTCAACAGCGCGGGGACGGGAAGCGGCAACGGCATCTCCTCCTCGCCTTTGATAACGCCGGACGGACAAACGGTCGTCTTCTTCGGGACGGCGTCGAACCTCGTCGCGGGCGGCGGCGATAACAACGGCACGAACGATGTCTTCGCGCGCGACCTCGCGGCGGGCGTCACTTTTCTGGCGAGCGTCAAAGACCCCGGCACGTCGAACGGCGGGAACGTGAGCGGCAACCGCGCTTCGTCCGCGCCGGACACGAGCGCGAGTGGCCGCTACGTCGTTTTTGAGAGCAATGCGGGCGACCTCGTGCCGAACGATGTCAACGCGGTCTTGGACGTTTTTCTGCGCGACGAGCAGACGGGTGTGATGACGCTTGTCTCCGTCAACCTCACGGGCACGGCGAGCGGCAACGGTTTCTCGCTTGAACCGAAGATCAGTGCCGACGGGCGGCTCGTCGCTTTCATGAGCGGGGCCGCCGACCTGACCTCGAATACCGAGGGAGTGCGCGTAAGCAGCACTGTGGAAGACGTGTATGTGAGAAATCTGCAAACGAATACGACGACGCTCGTCTCCGTCAACAGGTTCGGCACGGCCACCGGCAACGCCAGTTCAGTCCGTCCGGCGATGAGCCGCGACGGACGCTACGTCGCCTTTCTCAGCGAAGCGACTGATCTCGTCTCCACGCCCGACGCGAACAGCGGCGCGCAGGACATCTTCGTCCGCGACATGCAGACAGGGACGACGACGCTTGTCAGCGTGAACTCCGCAGGCACGGCCACCGGCAACAACCTCTGCTTCGACCCGTATATCAGTGCCGACGGGCGTTACGTCGCCTTCCGCAGTCTCGCCACCGACCTCGTCACGCACGACACGAACAATGCCACGGACATCTTCGTGCGCGACCTCCAGACGAACACGACAAGGCTCGTCACCATCAACAGCGCGGGGACGGCAAGCGGCGACGGCGGCAGCTTTGACGACCCCACGATCAGCCCCAACGGGCGATACGTCGCATTCGTCAATTCGTCCACCAATCTCGTCGCAGGTGTGACGAGCAACGGAGCAGACGCCTTCGTGCGCGACATGCAGACGGGCGTGACGACGTTGGTGACGGTCAATCCTGCGGGCACGGCGGGCGGCAACGGCTCGGCGAGCGGGCGCGTGCTCGTCTCAGACGACGGGCGATACGTCGTCTTCCACAGCTTCGCCAACAACCTCGTCGCGACCGACACCAACTTCAAAGGCGACGTTTTTCTGCGCGACCGGCAGACGAACACAACGAGCCTCTTGAGCGTCAACACGACCGGCGGCGACAGTCCCAACGGAGAATCTTACAACCCTTCGATGAGCGCCGACGCGCGCTACATTTATTTCGGCAGCACGGGAACGAACCTGACGGCGACGCCCGACACGAACGGCGTCGGCGACCTCTTCCTGCGCGACCGCGTGGGCGGCACGACGACGCTCGTCAGCCGCAACAGTGCGGGCACGTCGAGCGCGGTCGGCGAGACGCTGACGGAATTCGCCTTTCCACCTGTCGTCACTTCCGGCGGCCACTTCGCCGTCTATGAGAGCAACGCTTCGACCCTCGTGACGAACGACGCCAACGGATTCACGGACGTGTTCAGGTATAACGCGCAACTGCCCGACACGCCGCCGACCGTCTCGCTGACCAGCCCGACCGACGGCGCGAGCTTCTCGTCGCCAACTTCGATCAACCTCGCCGCCAGCGCCACGGACGATAGCGGCGTCGTCGGCGTGGACTTCTACGCCAACTCGACTCTCATCGGAACCGACATCACGAGTCCCTACGGCCTGACGTGGAACGCTTCGACGCCGGGCACTTACGCACTGACCGCCGTCGCCTTCGACAACGGAGGCTTGAGCACTACTTCGAGCGCCGTCACGGTGACAATCAGCGGCGCGTCGGGTGGCTTGCAATATTTCCCGCTCGCGCACCCCGTTCGCTTGCTCGACACGCGCGCGGGACAGACCGCCTGTTCGACGC
>JBAVPI010000263.1:0-2414 GCA_049692915.1 Pyrinomonadaceae bacterium | reverse complement strand
GGTTGCGACCAACAACCGGCGGGGCTTTACTTTTCGGTTGACAGGCACTACGGCCTGCCTTACTATTTTTGAGACAAAAACTCCCCATGCGTGCGTGGGACGCGCCGCCGAAGGAGTCAAGCAGTTGCGGAGACCGCCGATGAGCAAGATCGGCGGTCTTTCTGCTTTATTCTCGCCAAAAGTCTAGCACAGAAGGGCTTTGAGGGACAACGAAATAATCCCCGCAAACATAAGTAGGTGCTACACTTACAGGACACCTGAATAGGTTAAGGGGAGGCGCGATAGGACTCTTCAGAGACGGCTTACGAGCGTAGAAAACACCTATTCAGGATTATGTCGCTTGCGTTCGCGCACCGCGTCCTCGATGCGGTAGCGAAAATAGTAACCGGGTAAGTCCAGACTATCATCCACCAGGTTCTCTAAGGGAACGGCGGCGAGCCGCGCGTACTGCAAGAGCACGACTAAGGGCGGCTCTCTGATGCCGCGCTCATAGCCGGAGATGTGCCCCGGATAGAGCGGCACATCCGCCTCATGGCTCTCGCGTAATCTGGCTTTGAGCCGTGCAACCATCTGCTCTTGCGTGAGGTCGAGATGCCGGCGAATGTAGCGGAGCTTTTCGGGCAGGCGATCCGGCATCGGTTGGTGAGAGCGGCCCATCAGCGCAGCCCTCCCGCCCGGAGGCTGCGCCAACTTGCCGGTAATAACCTATTTTGATTAAATCTATTTTCGCTGCTTCGCGTCGCCGGGGGATCTTCTTGTTGTCCGTGCCTGAACGCTACCATGCGCCTCGTGAAGTGCGCTGTAAGATAGCAAAGTCAATGCCGCCACGTCACGCCGGGCTTGCTTAGGCCCTCTTCAGGATGTGGAAGCGGTCGGTGAGCAGGGTAGCGGTCTTCATGCTCCCTTTATTACAATTCGGATTGGACTTTACGGTTGAAGAGTTCTGCGGCAGGAGTTGATTAACTCAAGAGATATGGCAAATCGGCAATGATTCAATTAGTCCCTTCAATCATTCTGTCCAATACTCGCTTTCTCTGGAGAGACTTCTAGCCTGAGATCATCTTCTTCATCCGCGACTGTACGCAGACAGAGATAGTTCTTCAGAGTGGCACAGACCTTGCCCTCCTCTCACATGCGGAATACAATCTGCGCACCGCCCGAACGCTCTTGGCACCTCTAGCGAGGCATCAACTTTTGCGACGCACACGACAAGTAGCACTCAAGACGCGCCCCGCCATCTTCAGGTCAATCCTGTCGATGGCGATGCTGCTCTGTGTTCTTTCAAGTGCGCTGCCTGCCGAGGCGATTCTTAATCCTCAAGGCTTAATGCCGTGTTGTCGGGCAATGTTGGGCATGAGCGGTGAGTGCAGCGGTAACTCGTGCCCCATGCACCGCCGCGCCCGCGCGAAGCCGCCGGAGCCGGTTCAGCACGACCCCATGTGCGGAGAGGGCCACGACCTTCAAGGTCAGGAGAAGACGGCCACCACTTCGCAAGCTCCGATGCAACATGCCCACTCACACGAGCAGGCTCAAGCCGGAGTAGAACACGACCACGGCGCGGGTGTTTCAGCACAAAACACTTCGCAGTCCACTTCGCGTCAGCCGTCCGTCGAGGCCGCTTCGCTCTCAAGACCTTGCCCGTCGGACTGCTGCGGCACCACAGCGGGTTCGTTCACCGGCCTGCGCCGCCCACGTCATGACGCGGCGCTGGTCGAAGTTGTACGTCCGCGTCCGCCTACAATCAAGTTATACAGCTATGCTCCCTCCGGCGTGATCAAGTCCGTATCCGCGCTACGCCGGAGCCACCCGCCACGCGCGCCTCCGACCGCTCTCCACAGCCGCACAGCTTAATCATCGAGAATTTCTTCCGCGCCGTCGCGAATGCTGGAATGCGCGCCCGACCCCACGGGCCGTCCGCCCGCGCATGTCAAACGCGACCGGATCGGGCGGAGATCTTCTCGGCGACAGTCACTACAACGCGTCCGGCTCTATGCGTCGCCGTACAGCTACGCGCGTGGTGATGTTGGGTAACCTTTCGGAGAGACAGCAATGAAACCCATTAGAATAAACGGGGCCGTAGTGTCGGCCCTCCGCCTGATTGCGCTCGGCGCAGCAATTATTTTGACCGCGAGCGCACTACCGGCGCTCGCACAGCAGACGGTGAATTCCGCCACGCTCGGCGGGCGAGTTGAAGACGCGAACGGCGCGGCAATGGCCGGGGCGGTCGTCACCGCCACGAATACTGAAACCAATCAAAGCAAAACTTCCACAACCGACGAGGAAGGACGTTATCGCTTCGCCTACCTGCCGGTCGGAGCTTATGAACTGAAGGTCGAAAAGTCCGGCTTCGCCTCGCTGGTGAAAAGCCTGACGCTTACGGTCGGACAGGCGCTCGACCTGCCGCTCGCGTTATC
>JBAVPI010000262.1:0-5758 GCA_049692915.1 Pyrinomonadaceae bacterium | reverse complement strand
CCATCCGGCGGCGGCGCGAAGTCGGCAAAGCCCGGCGCGCAATCGAAGCCCGCGACTCCGAAGAAGCAGTAGATGAACTCCTGAGCGCGCGTGTCGCTTTCGGCACGCGCGCTAAGGTTTGAAGTCGAGAAATTTTCTTAGTGCAGTTTGGTGATTATCGTGTGGAGGTAGTGCCGGACGCGGAGTTTCGTCTGGATGGCGGCGCGATGTTCGGCGTCGTGCCGCGCGCCCTGTGGTCGAAGGTGTGCCCGCCGGACGAGCAGAATCGCATCGAGATGAGCATGAACTGTCTCTTCATAGAGGCGGGCGGCGAGCGGATTTTGATCGAGACGGGCATCGGCGACAAGTGGTCTCCGAAGTATGCGGCGATGTACGGCATCAGCCGCGAGCGCGCGTTGGGCGAGTCGGTACGCGTCATCACCGGCTGCGCCCCCGAAGAGATCACCATCGTCGTCAACACGCATCTGCACTTCGATCACGCGGGCGGCAACACCACGCTCGACGCGGAGGGACGCGCCGTCCCGACCTTCCCCAACGCACGCTACTTCGTTTCGAGAGATGAACACGAGCACGCCGAAAACCCGCACGAGCGCGACCGCGCCAGCTACCTGCCGGAGAACTGGCGACCCATTCTCGAAAGCGGCCAGTTGGAGTTGAAGCCCGCGGACTACGAAGTAGTGCCGGGCCTGCGGATGGAGACCGTGCCCGGCCATTCACGCACGATGCAGTGCGTGCGGCTCACGCGGGGCGGCGGCGACGGTCGTACGCTCTACGGCTTCGCCGATCTCGTTCCCATGCGTGCGCACGTCGCGCCGCCGTGGATCATGGGCTACGATCTGTTTCCCGTCGAAACGCTCGAAGCGAAAAAGCGTCTCCTGCTGCAAGCGGCGCGCGAAGAATGGCTCTGCCTTTTTTATCACGACCCTCAAGAGCCGCTCTGTCGCGTCGTCGAGGAAGACGGAAAACTCCGTGCGGTCGGCTACAGCGACGAGCAGGACGGATTCATTCCGGGGGAGTGAAGCGGTTTTAATCGGAGACATAACTACTTTCGAGACGGACTGTCAGGTTGGAATCACTATGACGACTGCGAAAATCGGAATCATCGGCGGCAGCGGCCTCTATCAAATGCCTGAGTTGACTGAGGTCGAAGAGGTGCGCGTCGAAACGCCGTTCGGCGACCCGTCGGACGCCTTTATCGTCGGCACACTTGAAGGCGAGCGCGTCGCGTTTTTACCACGCCACGGTCGCGGCCACCGGATACTTCCCACGGAACTACCGTACCGCGCCAACATCTACGCGATGAAACTGCTCGGCGTCGAACGCATCCTCTCCGCATCCGCCGTCGGTTCTCTACAGGAACAGTACGCGCCGCTCGACATGGTTATCCCCGACCAGTTCTTCGACCGCACGCGCGCACGCGCGCATGAATCAACTTTCTTCGGCGAAGGCATTGTCGCGCACGTCACCTTCGCGCACCCGGTTTGCGCCGAACTCGGAGACGTGCTCGAAGCGGCGTGCGGCGCAACGGACGTGAAGTCGCATCGCGGCGGCACGTATCTCTGCATGGAGGGGCCTGCCTTCTCGACCAAGGCCGAGTCTCACGTCTATCGCTCGTGGGGGATGGACGTGATCGGCATGACCAACTTGCAGGAGGCGAAACTGGCGCGCGAGGCGGAAATCTGTTACGCCACGCTCGCGCTCGTCACCGACTATGATTGCTGGCACGAGTCGCACGATGCCGTCTCGGTCGAAACCGTGGTCGAGTATCTGAACAAAAACGTCCGCAACGCGCAGGTCATCATGCGCGACGCCGTCAAACGCCTGCGAGAGCAGCCGCGCGCCTGCGAATGCGGCACGGCGCTCAAGAGCGCCATTTTCACCGCTCCGGATTTGTGGCCCGACGCGACAACGAAGAAGCTCGAAGCCATCATCAAAAAGTACCGGATGCAGTGAGAAACGGGATGACGGTGAATGGTGAATGGAAACTGTTTTTGTCTGTTCGCCGTTGACCTTTGAAAGAGGTGTACGGATGAAGAAACTAGCGTTGATGTTTTGTGGTCTGGCGTTGAGCGTGACGTGCGCCGCGTCGAGCGTGCTCGCGCAGGGCGGCGGCGTGGCGAAAGGGCCTGACCCGTCGGTCGTCAAAGACCCTGAGGCCGAGAAGGACGGGAAGCATAACCTGGAAGTGGCGCGTCACTACTTCAAAATGAAGAAAGCGTATTTCGCGGCCTTCAAACGGATGGAAGAGTTGATCACGGGCTACCCCGAATTCTCGCAACTCGACGAGGCGCTCTACATCGCGGGCTTGAGCGGCCTCTACCTCTCCGAGGGGAAGGGTAAGCAGGCCGTCCCGAAAAATCCGCCCGCGTTGAGTCAGGACTACTCGCCGGATAATCTGCGCGACTATTCGCGCGGCTATCTGTCGCGGCTCGTCAAGGAATACCCGGAAAGCAAATTTCGCAAAGAGGCCGAAGACGCGCTCGTTCAACTCGGCCCCGCGAAGACGACGGCGGGCGCGCAGTAAGCAGTGGTAGGAAGTGGTGGAAACTGGACAGGGCAATCCGACCCTCTCGCCGCGCACGTTGCTTCGCATCTTGTTTTTTTCATTCACAGGAGATCATTTTAAGTGTCATTACTGGTTGTCGGTTCGGTCGCGTTCGACGCGGTGGCGACGCCCTTCGGCGAACGCGAAAAGATGCTCGGCGGTTCGGGCACTCACTTCTCTCTCTCGGCCAGCTTTTTCACGGACGTGCGCGTCGTCGGGGTGGTCGGCGGCGACTTCGGCGCGGACGAGATGAATGTCTTCGAGCGTCACGGGATAGATACAAGCGATCTGGAGCGCATTCCCGAAGGTAAAACATTTTTCTGGCGCGGGCGCTATGACTTCGACCTCAACACGGCGCACACGCTCGACACGCAACTCAACGTCTTCGCTGACTTCAAGCCGAAACTTTCCGAGGCGTCGCGCAGGTCGCGCTTGGTCTTCCTCGGCAATATTCAGCCAGACCTTCAGCGCGAGGTGCGCGCGCAGGTGTCAGGTGCGGAACTAGTCGCGCTCGACACGATGAACTATTGGATTTCGACCGTGCCCGCGGCGGTCGTCGAAGCGATTCGGGGCGTGGACGTTGTGATTATCAACGATGCGGAGGCGCGCCAACTGGCCGAAGAGCCGAACCTGATTCGCGCGGCACGCAAGATTTTGTCGTGGGGGCCGCGCGCCCTCGTCGTCAAGCGCGGCGAGTTCGGCGCGGCGATGTTCACGAAAAGCTCCTACTTCGCGATTCCCGCATACCCTCTTGAATCCGTCTTCGACCCGACGGGCGCGGGCGACACTTTCGCAGGCGGCTTCATGGGCTACCTCGCCAGCCAAACCGAGATTGACGAGGCGGCTATGCGCCGCGCCATCATCTACGGCTCCGTGATGGCCTCCTTCAACGTCGAAGAGTTCGGCACCGAACGCGTCCAGCGTCTCACGCCCGAAGAGATCAACGTACGCTTCGGCGACTTCAAGCGCATGACGCATTTCGAGGAGATTCCTTTCGCAAAGAGATGAGAGCGGACGCGTGATGCGTGTGACGTGTAAGAATCCGTTAACCGCTCACACGTCGCACTTCGCTTGTCACTTCGCTTGTTCCCTGTATAATTCCGCCTGTCCCGTACAGTTTCTAAATCATTAAAACACGGTGGAGAATCCTTGTATGTTTTGTCCCGTCTGCGAGTCGGAGTATGAGCAGGGCATCATCGAGTGCCCGGACGACGGCACGGCGCTGGTCGAGCGTCTGACGCCTGAGAATACCGTGCGCGATCACAGCGATGCGCGCTTTGTGCCGCTGCACAACCTCGGTTCGCCCGCCGAGGCCGAGATGGTGCAAGACATTCTTACGCAGAACGGCATCCGCGCGGCAGTTCAGTCGGGCGGCTCGGACGCCTTCTCGCCGCTCCTTTCAACTTCGTCGCCCGGAGCCGCCGTCCTCGTGGACGAGCGCGACCTCGACCGCGCGCGTGAAATTTACGAAGCTTTCTTCAGCAACGACACGACGCCCCTGACCGGCGCGACGGACGACGAATTGACGGACGACGAGGCATAGATGTTGGATGATGGGTGTCGGATGTTAGTAACACATCACGTTTATTCCAACCTCTGACACCGAGCCTCTAACACCGCTTCTGGAGATTCATGCTGTGAGCGAGATGAATTCGGCGGCCATTGTAGTGATGCTGACGGCGGGAAGCCGGGAAGAAGCGGCGCGATTGGCCGAGATGCTCGTGGGGTCGCATCTAGCGGCGTGCGTGCAGATTCTGCCGGAGATGGAATCGGTCTATCGTTGGAAGGGGCAGGTGCAGCGCGAGCCGGAATTTTTACTGCTGGCAAAGACGACCGCCGCCTGCTTCGACGACCTCGAACGCGAGGTGCGCGCCCTCCACACTTACGAGACGCCGGAGATTGTCGCGCTTCCCATCACGAACGTCTCCGCGCCCTACCTCGAATGGCTGACGAACAACGCCTTCCCGCCGCTCTCTTCGCGGCAGCACGGTCAGGACGCAACCTCTGCGCAGTACGGGCATGAGGGGCGTCAATAGTCCGACGACACGGTGTCGCGCGCGTTTCCTAAAGAATCCTGACTGCGCCTGATAATTTCGACGACCTCCTGCGGCGAGTCCGTCATATACAGGAGTCGCAAGTCGGCATCGTTGATGTTCTTCTTGGCGACGAGAATCTCCTGCGCCCACTTCACCAGCCCTGCCCAGTAATCAGTACCGAATAAGACGACGGGAAAGTCCCTGATCTTCTTCGTCTGGATAAGCGTCAGCGCCTCGAATAATTCGTCGAGCGTGCCGTAGCCGCCGGGGAAGATCACGAAGGCGTTGCTGTATTTGACGAACATGGTCTTGCGCACGAAGAAGTATTTGAAGGTCATCGAGCGCGTCTGGTACGGGTTCGGTTTTTGCTCGAAGGGCAGTTCGATGTTGCAGCCGATAGAGACGCCGCCGGCCTCGAACGCGCCGCGGTTGGCGGCCTCCATGATGCCGGGGCCGCCGCCCGTAATCACGGAGAAGCCAGCGTGTGCCAGCAACGCCGCCGTCTCCTGTGCCGCGACGTAAGACGGGTCGCCGGGAGGCGTGCGGGCCGAGCCGAAGATGGCGACGCCGCGTGTAATGTGCGCCAGATCGTCGAAGCCTTCGACGAACTCTCCCATGATGCGAAAGACGCGCCACGTATCGGTCTGCGTGAAATCGTGCGCGGTCGGCGATTCCAGCAACTGCTCGTCCTGCGTCGCCGGTCGCGGCTCGTCCGCTTCCTGTTTGTTGTTTTCAGCCATGATGAGAAATGATGGAAGATGGATGTGAAATGGATGCGGAATGATGAATCAAGTGCGCCGCGGGCGTTCAGCCTTAGTTCATCACGCCGTATTCAATGATGTTAGAAAGCCATGATGTTGTAGCCACAGTCCACGTGGAGGACTTCGCCGGTGATGCCGGAGGAAAGAGGGCTGCACAGGAAGAGCGCCGCGTCGCCGACCTCGCGCGCCTCGACGTTGCGACGAAGGGGGGCGCGCTCGGCGTGGTGCTTGAGCATCGTGCCCATGTTGCCGACGCCGCGTGCGGCGAGCGTGTTGAGAGGGCCTGCGCTGATGGCGTTGACGCGTATGTTTCGTCCGCCCATGTCGGCGGCGAGGTAGCGCGTCGAGGCTTCGAGCGCAGCCTTGGCGACGCCCATCACGTTGTAGTTTGAGACGACCTTTTCCGCGCCGTAGTA
>JBAVPI010000261.1:0-17656 GCA_049692915.1 Pyrinomonadaceae bacterium | reverse complement strand
GCGTGCAACGTCCCTGTGTTTTCTTCGACGAAAAATATAGCGCAAGTATCAAAGGGGACGACGGCGGGCAGCATGCCGGAGACAAGCGTTAAAGTATCTTGCAGGTTGAGAGATGAACCGATGCTCCGTGAAATCTCCTGAAGTGCGAAGACTTCACGTCTCACATTCTCCGTCGGGGCGATACCCGATTCATTCTCAAGAAGAGCGGTGCTTCCGAAAATTTCATCGCATGCCTGCGCGACTTCTTCACTACTAACGCTTTCAAAAGACGCCGGTTGTCGAATGTCGTGTCGGGCAAGCGGAATCTCGAAGGGGGCGATGTTTTCTACGAATTTCGAGACGAGGTGCGGGTCAAAATGTGTGTGAGCCATGTCCCGTAATACGTCTGTTGAATCATCACACAGTACCCCGTCACGAGTCGTGTGAGCGCCGCGCAGCCCTGAGTAAAAGGATGCAATCGAGAAGATGCGCGCCAACAGGGGAATCTGTTCGCCGATCAAGCCATAAGGTTTGCCGGAGCCGTCCCACTTCTCTTGATGCAAGCGGATGATCTCGCCGACGATGGAAGGGAAACCAACTTGCCCGTCAAATTCTTTATTGTCGGGAGTCGGAACATCGTGCAACAGCGCGGCGATACTTAATGCTTCGATCTCGAATTCATTGATCCGCGCGAGCCTGCCCAACTCGGTCGTATAGACTCTGGTGCGGCTGACGCATCCTTGTGTTGCCTGATCTCTCACGGCAATCCGGGTCGTCAATGCTTCGAGCGTATCCGCGTAAAGTTGTGCGATATTTTTGGAGAACATCCGAAATAATTTTGAGCTGCTGTTGATGTTATTTGAGAACTAATGATGCGATGCGAGGGCTGGCCGGTAGAGGACAGAGAAGCTGTTCGCGACGTTGCCAAACAGTGTTGGCAATATTTAAGATAACGATTATCCGGCTGATGGTCAAGATAATAGAACAGAGCGGAGTGCGATGTTTATGTCAGTTTTGGAGAATTTGTTAAATCTAAGGTAAAAACGCTGTGAGCACTTGAGTTATAGCCCTTTGTCTGTGCTATACTCGCCAACGCTTTCAGCCAGTCGGCTGTCACTGAATAGTCCATTCGATTCAGCTCAATCAACAATTCCTCCTTATCAACCAGTGAGGGGATTGCTGTGCGAAAAAAATCGTGTAAATTGGATTATTCTTATGTTACATTGCGCGCGCCGCAAGACAGAAGGCGCAATCCGTTGGGGAAGCTCGCGCGAGCCTTTAAGTGGTTCGAGCATGCGCGCTCCCGTTGGGCGTAAGGTGTTAGGCCCGGCGTCCCTCGTGCGTACTTGACGAGGAGATAGACGCTCAGCGGTTGCCAAGAAGCGCGCACTTGTTGTTTGTAACGGGACATGTGCAATCCCCGTTACGCCAATCGAGTTCGTCACAGTATGCGTGATCGCTGCGGCGCTCAAGATTAGGTAATAGCATGCTCTTCAGCCGGGCCACTCAAGCGAGCGGCAGTGGCAGAGAGTGATCCGGTTGAAGCTTAAACCATAGACCCCGAGCTGCCAGCACACAAACTCCGGCACAGACGCGAGGGCAGTCCGTGCAGCTCCCCAACAATCTGACCCCAGAGAGGGTTTCAGGAGGAAATTCGATGCGAAGATTTTTAGCAATTCTGGCTCTGCTCACCGTTGCCAGCTTCGGGATGGCTTGTAATACGACCGACAATACCAACACCAACGGTAACGCGAACTTGATGATCGGCAATGCGAACGTGACGATCAACGCTACCAACAGCAACTCGATGGGCAGCAGCAACATGAACTCCAGCATGTCCAACAGCAACATGTCGAGCGGCAGCAACATGAACGGCAGCATGTCCAACAGCAATATGGGCAGCAACAGCAACATGTCGGGCAACATGAACCGCAGCATGAACAGCAACATGGGCAGCAACATGAACGGCAACATGTCGAACCGAAACATGTAATCGTTTCTGTCCGAGATGTAGTTATTGGAAGGCGCGTCATTCAAACCGGCGCGCCTTCTGATTTTTTACCCCCGCGAATAGGCATGACTTGATAGACCCGTCGAACAACACGGAGATTAACTGGCTGTTCGTCACCGACGCAGATGTCGCGCGACGTGAAGCCGAACTCTTGCGGTCAAACAATCTGATCGGGTTGGACACGGAAACCTACTGGAATCCACAGACCAAATGCACGACCGTTTCTCTCGTGCAAATCGCCACCGGCGAGGGCGACGTGTTGGTGTTGGACGCACTGGCGGTCGGCGTCGAACCAATTCGAGAGATCATCGAAGAGCCATGCGTGCGGATGGTGGCCCACAACGCACGCTTTGACGAACTCGTCTTGATGGATGCAGGTCTAAGGCCGCGTGGATTCGTTGATACGCTACAACTCGCACGCTCGGAACTTGATCTTCCTTCGCATAGTCTCGCGTCGGTGGTCGAACACCTGTTCGGGCTGCCGCTCGATAAGACTTTGCAGAAATCAAACTGGCGACGCCGCCCCTTAACGCGAACGCAGATTGACTACGCCGCCGCCGACGCGATCATCACTCTGCGAGTTTATGAAGAGCTACTGTGTCGTCTCTCGAAGCGCGGTCTTGCAGAGGCCGCAATCAATGCCGCCTCGCTTTCCGGCATGCCACGCAGCGTGCGACCCGAAGGCGTCAGGCGTCGCACGGCCCCGAAGCCGCCCATCACTCTAACCCCCGAAGAGAAAACCTTTGTCGGCGAATTGAAACGATGGAGGCTTCAACGCGCCAACGCGCAACGCGTCCCGGCTTATATGATCTGCCCTGACAGGACGCTCGAACATCTGGCACGCACGCGCCCGGCAACGCTTGAGGGCCTGCGCGAAATACACGGGTTGGGAGAGTCGAAAATAGCGAATTTCGGTGAGGACTTGCTGCAAGTTTTGCGAAAATTATTCGGCGAATGAATCTCCGCTTGATGTCTCTCAAATATCCAGTTGTGCCGCCAACTCTTCCGGCGACGAGACAGGTCTCTGGCAGGTGTGGTTCTCACAAACGTAAGCCGTCGCGCGCCCGTTTTGAGCCGGACGGTCGCGCAAGAGCGGCACGAGTTCGACCGCATGCGCCTCGCCTTCAACGGACTGTGCCACGACCTTGTTGGGAAGATAGCGACGCCAGACTTCGCGCGCGAGAGAGGTGAAATCCTCCGACCCGTGCGTGCCGACGATCACGATTTCTTTAATTGTCGAGAGATGGAAATCCAGCGCGCCGAGCGTATATCCGAAGGCTGAGGGGTAGCGCGACATCCCTTCATGCACGAGTCGAAAGATGGTGACGGCCTTTCGGCGCAGGCTCTCGTCATCGGTCAGGGCGCTCAAGCGCAGAAGCATTTCCGCCGCGACGGAGTTGCCCGAAGGAGTCGCATTGTCGAAAAAATCCTTGTTGCGAACGATTAATCCCTCGCCACTCTTGCCCGTATAAAAGAAACCGCCCTCCTCTTCGTCCCAGAATTCGTCCGACATTTTCTCCGTCAACGTTATCGCCGCTTCGAGCCAGCGGAGCGTGCCCGTCGTCTCGTATAGCGTCAGGAGGCCGGAGATGACGAAAGAATAATCATCGAGATAGCCGTGCAGTTTTGCCCGCCCGTCTTTGTAAACGTGAAGCAACAGCCCTGCTTCGTTCGTCAGTCTGTTGAGAATAAATTCCGCACATCGCTCCGCCGCAAGCCTGTAATCAACGCGCTCAAGAATCGCGGACGCCTCGGCAAAGCTCTCCAGCATCATGCCGTTCCATGCCGTCAAGATTTTCTCGTCGCGGCCCGGCTTGATGCGAGATTCCCGCGCCACGAAAAGCGTCTTTCGCCCGCGTTCAAGTACCAAGTGCAATTCATCAACAGAGACTTTCATCTCGCGCGCGACATCTTCCGCCGGTCGTGGAACGTTGAGGATATTTTTCTCCTCGAAGTTGCCCGACGCGGTCACGTCGTAATAAGCACAGAACAGTTTACCGTCTTCGGGGCCGAGCAATTCGACGACCTCGTCAATGCTCCAGACGAAAAACTTTCCCTCGACGCCTTCGGAATCGGCATCCTGTGTCGAATAAAATCCGCCGTCCCCATCCGTCATTTCACGCAACACATAATCAAGCGTCTCTTCAACAACGCGTCGAAAGCTGCTCTCGCCCGTCACTTGATACGCGTGAAGGTAAAGCCTGCCGAGCAGAGCATTGTCGTAGAGCATTTTTTCAAAATGAGGGACGAGCCAGCGCGCGTCGGTGGAATAGCGATGAAAGCCTCCGCCGAGTTGATCGTACATCCCGCCGCCTGCCATCTTCCGGCAAGTGTGCTCCACCATTTCAAGGGATTCCCGATCACCCGTGCGTTTGAAGGTGCGCAGGAGAAATTCCAGATTCATCGCCGCAGGGAATTTTGGGGCGCTACCGAAACCGCCGTTGTGTGAATCATAGCTTCGTGAGATGAAAGCAGAGGCATCGTCAAGCAGCTTGGTCGTCAAAACTTCCTGAGACGCCTCGGCACGTGACATGCGGCTCAACTCCGACAAAATCTCACGCGCTGATTCGGCGACCTGCGCGGGCTGTTTTTGGAATGCGTCGGCGACCGACTGCAACACGCGACGGAAGCCGGGCATCTGGTAGCGGTCTTCGGGCGGAAAGTATGTGCCGCCGTAGAAGGGCACGAGTTCGGGCGTGAGAAAAACCGTGAGCGGCCACCCGCCATGCCGCGTCATCAACTGCACGGCGTTCATGTAAATCTGGTCAAGGTCGGGGCGCTCTTCACGATCAACCTTGATATTGACGAAGTTCTCGTTCATCAAACGTGCGGTCGCTTCATCCTCGAAAGATTCACGCTCCATCACGTGACACCAGTGGCAGGCGGAATACCCGATGCTTAGTAGAATCGGCTTATGCTCGCGCTTCGCCCGCTCAAGCGCCTCCTCATTCCACGCGTACCAGTCCACAGGATTGTGCGCGTGCTGTAAGAGATAAGGACTCGTTTCGTTGACGAGCCGGTTCGTGTGCGCTTGTTCGGCCATCTCGCTCTCCCGGATAAGTTGTCAGATAAAATGTTGAATGATTATGTGCCGCCGCGTGCGAAAACGGCAAACCGCGCTGCTTCCATAAGACGACGCGATGCCTGTTTTGCTATTTTCACCCTCTGCGGCTAAACTGAATGGCGATTCATTTTCTTGACGGCGGCTCTCTTAATAAAGGGCAGTAATCTCTGCCCGACGGGTCTTTCGGAACGCCGAAGCTGCGGAGAGCATTCATCACAGGAGCGACATGATGGAACGTGAAAGCATAGACATGGACGTGCTTTTCGTGGGAGGCGGGCCGGCGAATCTGAGCGGCGCGCTGCACCTCTCGCGACTCATCGCGCGTCACGACGAGGCGTTGGCGAAGGGCGAGCGTCAGGGTCAGCCGCTCGGCGAAATACAGATCGCCGTCATCGAAAAGGGCGCGTCAATCGGTTCGCACATTCTCTCCGGCGCGGTGATGGACCCGAAGGCGCTGGCGGAGTTGATGCCGGATTTCATCGAGCAGGGCGCGCCGCTCGAATCGCCCGTCAAGGAAGATTACTTTCTCTATCTGACCAAAACACGCGCCGTCAAATCGCCTCTGACGCCGCCGCCGCTCAAGAATCACGGGTACTACATCGTCTCTCTGAACAAATTGACGGCGTGGCTCGGCGAGAAGTGCGAAGAGGCGGGAGTCAACGTCTTCCCGGAATTTCCCGGCGCGGAAATGCTCTACGACGAGCGAGACGCTGTCGTCGGCGTGCGCACGGGCGATAAGGGGATTGACAGGGAAGGCCGACGCAAGCCGAATTTTGAGCCGGGCGTGGACATCATGGCGAAGGTGACGGTGCTCGGCGAAGGGCCGCGCGGCTCGCTCACGAAACAACTCACGCAGCGTCTGAACCTCAACGAAGGGCGCGAGCCGCAGGTCTATAGTTTGGGCATCAAGGAACTCTGGGAACTGCCCGACGACCGTTACCCGACGGGCCGCGTGACGCACACGCTCGGTTATCCTTCGGACGCCAACACGTACGGCGGCGGGTGGATTTACGGAATGCAGAATCGCATCGTCAACATCGGCTACGTGACCGGACTCGACTATCGCGACCCTCTGCTCGACCCGCACGCCGAATTTCAGAGCTACAAGGAACACCCTTTCATCAAGAAGCTTCTCGAAGGCGGGAAGATGATTCGCTACGGCGCGAAGACGATTGCGGCGGGCGGTTACTTTGCGATTCCGCAAATGTATGCAGACGGCGTGCTGCTCGTCGGCGACAGCGCGGGCTTCCTCAATTCGCAAAGGTTGAAAGGCATTCACACAGCCATCAAGAGCGGCATGCTCGCCGCCGAAGCTATCTTCGAGGCTCTGCTCGCGGGCGATTACTCGGCCAATCAGTTGAAGAACTATTCGCGCCTCGTGCGTGGAAGCTGGATTATGGGCGAACTCAAGCGCGTGCGAAATTTTCACGCGGCCTTCAGGCACGGGCGCTGGCTCGGACTCGCCAACGCAGGCTTGCAGTTCGTCACCGGCGGTCGCGCATGGGGATTATTCGACAGGGCCGCGGGCGAGGCCGGCCACGAGGCCATGAAGAAGCTTTCCGACTACGGCTACTATAACGACGACCTTGAGCAGCGATACCCGAAACTTCGTTTCGACAACAAGCTGACTTTTAATAAAGTCACGGACGTTTATCACGCCGCCGTTTCACACGACGAGGATCAGCCCGTGCATCTGCACGTGCTCGACACGAATATCTGTTCGACGCGCTGCGCAGAGGAATACGGCAACCCTTGCCAGCGATTCTGTCCGGCGGCGGTTTACGAGATGGTGGCGGACGGCGAGGAAGGGAAGCGAAAGCTGCAAATCAACTTCTCAAACTGCGTTCACTGCAAGACGTGCGACATCATGGACCCTTACCAGATTATCAACTGGGTCACGCCGGAAGGCGGCGGCGGGCCTGACTATAAGGGCATGTAAAGCGACGGGCACAACGTCTGTGCGAAAGCATGAGACTTATCGTTCTCGTGCTTTCGCCTTACGCGCTTGAAAGATTGAATTTCTCAGTCGCGATCCGTGAAGATGAAATTGACTTCGCCGCGTCTTACTTCTTCGAGCGCGATGCGCGTGTGCTTATGTTTTTGCGTATCCATCCCGACGCGCGGGCGTGCGCCTCTTTGAAGTTGTCTGCTTCTTTGCGCGGCGACGATAATCATTCGATAACGGGAATCCAATTCGGGAACCTCTCGCACAGTCATTTCCTCATTCTCGATGTCTCGCATAAACTCGACACTCTTTGCCATATTTCCATCCGCGCGGTATAGATTACCGGCCTCCGCTTAAATTTGAAACGTCAATTTTTATAACCTTTTCCGGCCATTTATTCAATCTGTGAAGGGTCTGGAAAGGTTGCGACAACGCGTTTCGCGAGCCATTCCTGACGCTCGCGGCGCGCCCTCTCGGCGTAAACGATGGATGCCAGTTGAGCCGCGGCGCGCTCGATCTTGTCGTTGAGCACGACGTAATCAAACTCCCTGTAATGCTCGACTTCGCCGCGGGCATTTCTGAGACGGAGCGCGAGGGCTTCGGGCCGCTCCGTCATCCGCGCGGCCAACCTTTCGCTCAACACTTCGTAGGACGGCGGAAGGATAAAGACGCTGACCACCGAACGCATAATCGCACGCACGGATGAAGCGCCCTGCACGTCAATTTCAAGTATCACATCGCGCCCCTCGGATGTTTCTTGCTCCACCACATGCCGCGCCGTGCCGTACAGGTTGCCGTGGACGACGGCCCATTCGAGAAATCCGTTCCGCTCACGGATGCGCTCGAACTCTTCGATGGATACGAAATGGTAATCAACGCCGTCGCGCTCGTTGGGCCGACGTGCGCGCGTCGTCCATGAAATCGAATAGCCGAGGCCGGGCACACCGGCGAGGACGCGACGGATGAGCGTGCCCTTGCCGCCGCCCGACGGGGAACTGACGACGAAGAGTATGCCTCGATAACCGCGCACGGATGCCGCTTCCATGTCTCGCTCTGAAACGTGCGACTCACTCAACGTTCTGCACCTGCTCGCGAAGTTTCTCGACCGCCGCCTTGATGGCGAGCGCGGCCTCTTTAATCGCCACGTCCGTAGATTTCGAGAGCACCGTGTTGGCCTCGCGGTTCAACTCCTGCGAGAGAAAATCGAGCCGCTTGCCGATCTCGCCTGTCGAGTCGAGCGTCTCGCGAAACTGCGAGATGTGGCTGCGCAGTCTGGTGATCTCTTCCGTGATGTCGCTGCGGTCGGCGAGGTACGCGACCTCCTGCGCGAGCCGCCCCTGATCCAACTCGATAATCTCAAGACCGTCGCGCGCGAGCATCTCACTGATTCTTTTATAGACGCGCGCGCGGTAAGCATCCACCTGACCGCCCGCGAGCGTCTCGATGATGGGCGTGGCACGCTCGATGTCGTCGAGCCGCGCGCTCATCTCGGACGCGAGGGCCGCGCCCTCCTTCTCGCGCATCACTTCCAACTCGTCGAGCGCCTGCCCGACGGCCTGCTCGATGCCGGCCACCGTCTCATCGTCAATGCCGTTGCGCGACGCCTGAAACGCGCCCGGCAGACGCGCCAGCACGTTGATGTCCGGCTCGCCCGTTAAGCCGAACTCTTTCTGCATCGCACGCATGGCCTGTATGAATCCTGCGATGAATGGCCGGTTCAACTCGAACTGCACTTCAGCCACGCGGTCAATCGTCACATTCACGTCAACGCGACCGCGCGCGAGACGTTCGCCGACGCGACGCCGAACCATCGCCTCGACGCTTGCGAGTTCCGAACTCGTGCGCAGATGCACGTCGAGAAAACGGTTGTTGACGGTCTTGAGGTCAACCGCGACGTTAAAGTCGCGGCCCGATGCCGCACCCCGCCCGAAGCCGGTCATTGATTTCATATGGTCGTGAATCGTGAATCGTGAATCGTAAATCGTGATTGGAATTTCGCCCGACTTGAATTTTCATCAGCCCGAAGCTTCGGACGCGGAGACGAGATTCAAGAGACGAAATTCAGCGACGATTTACGAATCACCGGTCACGAGCATCTCCTCTTCCTCATCGGCGAATTGAAGTTCGTAGAGCCTCTGGTACGCGCCGCCGTGGGCCAGTAGTTCGGCGTGGCGGCCTGATTCGACGACGCGCCCGCGCTCAATGACGACGATCATGTCGGCGCGACGGACGGTCGAGAGGCGGTGCGCGATGACGAGCGTCGTGCGCCCGCGCGTAAGATTGTTGAGCGCCTGCTGAACGAATCTTTCCGACTCCGCATCAAGAGCGGAGGTCGCTTCGTCAAGCACGAGGACGCAGGCATCGGCGAGCACCGCACGCGCGATGGCAAGTCGCTGGCGCTGGCCGCCTGAAAGAAAGACGCCGCGCTCACCGACCACCGTGTCATAGCCTCCGGGTAGCTCCATGATGAAGTCGTGCGCGAAGGCGACGCGCGCCGCCTCTTCGATGTCGCCGGTGCTCGCTTCGGGGCGGCTGTACGAGATGTTATAGCGAACGGTGTCGTTAAAAAGAACCGTCTCCTGCGTGACCATCGCGATGTTACTACGCAGTGAACGGAGACGCGCCGCGCGCAGATCAACTCCGTCCCAGAGCACGGCTCCTTGCGAAGGGTCGTGGAAGCGCGGGATTAATTTTGTCAGGGTTGATTTGCCGCCGCCCGATTCACCGACGAGCGCCACCATCTGTCCGGCGGGGATACGCAGGTTGATGTCTGTCAGGATGGGCCGGTCGTTGTTGTTTCCGTAGTTGAAGTGAACGTGTTTCAACTCGATGGCTTGACGGAGCGGGTCGAGCGCGACGGCGTCCGGCTTCTCCTTCATCTCCGAGTGTTCATCAAACACTTCCCACACGTGACGCGCGGCGGCGAGCGCCTGCTCCATGCCGTTGTGCAGGCGCGAGAGCTTGCGCATCGGGTCGTAGCTGGAGAACATGAAGAAGAGGAAGGTGACGAAGAGCGCGGCGTTCATGTGGCCCGCGATGATTTCGCGTTGGGCGAAAAAGAGCAGCACGGCCACGGCGACGACGCCGACCATCTCGATTGTCGGAGGCGCGATGCCGTTGATCTTCGCGGTGCGCAAATTGGCACGCATGATCTGCCTCGCGACGAACGAGAAGCGTTTTTGCTCGCGCTCTTCCGCGACGTAAGCTTTGACGATGGTCTGATTGGAGAGCGCCTCCTGTGCAGTGTCCACCAGCCGCTGATTTCCCTCGAAAGACTCGCGTGCGAGGTTGCGCAGAGAGCGTCCGAAACGTGCGGTCAGGAAGCCGATGACGGGCGCGATGAGCAGAGAGCCGAGCGTCAGCCGCCACGAATAGTAGAACGAAGCGGCGAGAAAACAGATGAGCGTGAAGCCCTCGCGCAGCATGTCGCGGACGGTTTGTGAGACGGCTGTTTCGATGGCCGCAGCCGAGCCGACGAGCCGCGAGACGAGATAGTTCGTGCGGTGTCGCTCGAAAAAATCCGCCGACTGCGAATGCAGGTGCGCGTACACGTCCTCGCGCAATTTTCGCACCGACTCCTGACCAACGCGTGCCATTAAGTAGGTGGAAAAATACTCTGCGACGCCTTTAGCGATGGTGAAGACGATGAGGAACAGGGCGATGGTGCGCCACGCGCCGAAGCCGGAATCGGGGATGAATCGTTGCAAACCGAAGAGTGTGGGAGTACGCTCCGCCTGACTCCCTTCCTGCCGGAGCGCCTGATCGAAAATGGGAACGATGAGCGCGCCGATGGCGCTCTGCAACAGACCTCCGGCGAGCATCGCGATGGTCGCGAGCGTAAACTTTCCCCAGTGCGGTTTGAGATAGACTAAAAGTCGCCGTAGGTCGCGCATTGACAGTCGCTTCGATGATGAACAATCCGCCTGTAGGGAGGGAATGTCAGCCGCTTTGATTCTGTAAAGCAAAACTATACGTAGCGAGACGTTTTGCCGTCAAGACGGGGCGGCGTGTATCATGCCGACTGATAAATTCGGCACAGCGCGCGAGGGACGATTCACTGGCCTCCCTGCGCGATAATCGAAATAATCAAGATCGCTTGACGCTTTTCAAACCTGAAACCTGACCGGGCCTTAAGTTAAAACGAGTGAGCCAAAGACTGCTGATTGTTGACGACGACCTGAGCATGCGCCTCTTGCTGGCAGAGTATTTTCGCCGCTTGAAATTCGAGGTCATAGAGAAAGAATGCGCAGAGGACGCGCTTGAACCGGCGCTTACGGGCAGCTTCGACTGCTTTATTTTCGACGTGACGATGCCGGGATTATCCGGCCTCGAACTGCTCAAGCGCGTGCGCGAGCGCGGCGTCAAAACGCCCGCACTGCTGCTGACGGCGCTCGACGCCGTGGACGATAAGGTGGCGGGTTTCGAGGCGGGCGCGGATGATTATCTCGCCAAGCCCTTCAGCCCGCGCGAACTTGAAATGCGCGTCCACGCGTTGCTCAGGCGTGCCAATCAATTTGCGCCTGAAGAGAACGAAAAAGGCGCGGACGGCGACCGCTACGCGGTGGGAGAACTCGTGATTGACAAGCGTCGCCACGAAGTCATGCTCGGCGGCAACCGCGTTGATTTGACCCCGCTTGAATTTCACATTCTCGAACGCCTCGCCAGCGATCCGGGCCGCGCGTGGTCGCGTAACGACTTGCTCGACGAAGTCTGGAGCACGGAGTACGAAGGCTATCAGCGCAACGTTGACCCGCATATCAATCGCCTGCGCCGTAAAATAGAAGCAGACCCCAAAAATCCGCGCTACGTCCTGACCGTGCGCGGCGTCGGTTATAAAATGAACGAGGCCCCATAATGTTGAAACTCACTTCCGCTTTGAAGCATCCGACAAAACTTATCCTCGTGATCCTGCTCTGCCTGTCATTCGCCGCGACATCGGGCGGCAGGCAGAAGTCAACTCCGAAGACGCCGCAGCAGCCGCGACAGGTCGCGCCCTCGATGCTCATCCGCTGGCAGGGCAGGCCCGGCGTCGAGCGTTACCGCCTGCAACTGGCAACCGATGCGGCTTTCAACGACATCGTTTTTGACCGCGCCGTGACGGGTCGTCAATACGTCGTCAACGAACTCGCGCCCGGCAAATATTTCTGGCGCGTCGCACCCGCCGTCGGCGAGACGGGTTCTTTTTCCAGACCCGCGCCGGTGGAAATGACCTCTTCGACACCGAACAGCGTTGCGGTGGCGAGTGTCGTCGTCCCCGCCGACACGGGCGGGTGGCGAACGGCGACGGGCGACGTGGTGCGTCCCGTGCCCGCCAATCTGCGAACAGGGCAGGTGATTGATCTCGTGGGCGTTAATCGAGACGGCACGATCTACGCCGTTGATGGAGTCAGCGGTATCGCCTTGTGGACATCCCGCTTCCGTCCTGACGCGCGTCGCGGCGAGGAGAGCGGGAGCGATAATAAAGTTGCAACGCTGTCTCCCATCGTGCTGCAAACTCAGGGCGGCGGAGGCGCTGACGTGCTGGTCGCTTATGACGGCGGCGTGCGCGTGCTTCGCGGCGAGACGGGGAGAGAGGTCTGGCGCTCCAAACTCGACGGACGACCCACGGGCGGCGTCGCAACCAGCGAAGCCGCGCAGAAAATTTTCGTCGTTACCGAAGACAAAAACAGACTCTATGTGCTCGACGCCAAGACCGGTGCTGTCATCGCCGAGAAGAGTTTGGACTCGGAGGCATTCGGCGCACCCTGCCTGCTGGCGGCGGGCGAACAGGCGGGCGTCGCGCTCGGATATAAAAACGGCAAAATCGAGCTACGCGGCGCGGACGCGAGCGTCATTCGCGAGCAGAAACTCGACGACGAACTGACCACGCCGCCGCTGGCCGTGGTGGGGCAAGTTCCGCTGCTCGTGGTGGGAACGGGCAACGGGCTGGCTGCCTTGTCGCTTCCAGACCTCAAGGTTCTGGGCAAGATCGCGTCGGACGACGACGTGCTGCGCGGGACACTGAGCGCCGCCGATCTGGACAGCGACGGTTCAACTGAAATTATCATGGTCACGAAGCGCGGGAGGGTGGCGCTCGTCAGCACCGTTAACGGCAACGTCATGTGGTACGCGGAGGGCGCGGCGGACGCGGCTTCGGTGACCTTCGCCGATTTGAACGCCGATGGAGTTCAGGATGTAATCGCGGCGGGCGGCGCGGACTTCGCCGTCGGTTTTTCGGGACGCGACGGCTCGCTCATCTGGAAAGTCGAAGAGGGGACGGGCAAGCACGCCGTCTTGAGCGACGCGAACGCAGCGCCTCGCTCGCTCGTCATCGCTCCGACAGTTAACGGCGGCGGAGTGGTGGTCGGCAGCGACCCCGCGCGAACGGGCCTGCGCGCCGTCGAACTGCCCAAAGGCTCAATCAAGACCGCGATGAAATGAGTATCGTTCGAGCCGTTGAGTTGCATCGCCGGTTCTGTTGACGAAAGAGGGAAAATGTTTTGATGATCTGGCTGATTGCCACAGTCCTTTTCGTCGTGTGGTTCGTAGGGAAATTCATACTAGGCAGGGAAGGATTCATACACATTCTTTTGCTGTGTTCAATCGCCGTCGCGCTCGTCCAGTTTGTCGCCGAGCGGCGAGCGGCGCGGCGTTGAGTTGAGAAAATGAGGGCGAAGGGAAAGTTAAGATACCTCTTAATTCTCCCTCCGCTTTTTTTATCTACGGTTTCTCGTGAAGCACGCGGCAACAAACCCTGTGCAGGGCGCATCCATCAATAGACGCAAGGCCAGCTTCCGCCGTCAACGTCCTCTTTCATCTTCAAAGGAGTAAAGGCTCTATGAAATACTCTCGCTCTCCTTTTATTTTCCGCCTCGTCTTAATCGCCTGCTGCCTGCTGACGTGCGGCACGGGGGTCGCGCTTGCGCAGAGGGACATCCAGCGAGAGACGGTGGCCGTCACATACCCGCTCGATCAGAACGTCTCCCTGAAGTTTCGCGGCACGACGCGTCTGCCGCGGCTGACGGGTGAGGCCAAGGTGAAGCGGACGGGGCGGCGTAACACGCGCGTCGAGATGGAACTTAAAAATCTGCCGCGCGCCTACGAACTCGGCAACGTCTATACGACATACGTGCTGTGGGCCATCTCGCCCGAAGGACAGGCCGACAATCTCGGCGAGATTAAACGGAGCGGCAGCACCATCGTCAATACTAAAATTGACGTGACGACGACCTTACAGACTTTCGCGCTCATCGTTACAGCCGAGCCGCACTTCCTCGTCCGCACGCCGAGCCGCCTCGTGGTGCTGGAAAATTTGCCGCCGCGCGATCCCGGCGATGCCGAAGTCGCGACCGTCAACGTGCAGTACATCGGCAACGCCAGCGACTATTTCAACGACCCGCGCCTGCCCGACCTCGCCGACAGGGATTACGTGAAGACGCCGACCTCTCTGCTCGGAGCGCGTCAGGCGGTCAACCTCGCGCGTTACGCGGGGGCGGAGCGTGACGCCGAGAGCGAATTGAACGAAGCGAAGGCGCTACTCGAACAGGCGGAAAATGCATGGCGCTTGAACGGGTCTGAGCCGGAAGTGGACGCGCTCGCGCGGCGTGCGGTGAGTCTCGCCGTGAAGGCGGAAGACACGTCCGTGTCGAGGGCCGCCGCACGCAAGCGACGTGATGAAATTTCGCGACGCGACGCGGCGGTGCGTGAAGCGGAAGATAACGCGGCCACCGCCACGCAGCAGATCGCGGATTTGCGCGAGCGTCTGCGGAACGAAGAGCACGCGCGCGAGTTGGCCGAGCGCGACGCCGTCAATGCCAATCAGCTTTTGCGAGACCTGCGCACGGAGGTGGCGAGCCTGCGCGACGAGTTGCAAGCGACGCGCGCCGAAGGCGAGCAGGCCAGAGTCCGTCTGGCGCGCATCGAGGGCGAAAGAAGCGCCGAGCAGACGCGTCTGGCGGCGGAGCAAGCGCGTGCAGAGTCGGAACAGAACGCGGCCAGACAGCGCGAGGCCGCCAATACTCTTCGACTCTCGCTGTCGCGCTTCGGCACGGTGAAAGAGACCGCCCGCGGTTTGGTGCTTGTTTTGCCCGACACGCTCTGGACGGGAGCGCGGGCCGCCGACCTGACGCCGAAGGCCGGGACAACGCTCGACCCGCTCGCGGCGCTGCTCTCGAATAACCCGGATTTCAAAATCGTCATCGAAGCTTTCGCTGACAGTCGCGGCGAAGAGACCGCTCTACAAAAACTCACGCAGGATCGTGCGGAGGCGCTCGCCGGCAGGCTCGTCTCGGCGGGCGTTGACGGAGCGCGCATACAGGCGTCGGGCCTCGGCACGTCGAACCCTGTGTCGGCCAACACCACGCCTGCCGGTCGCCAGCGCAACCGGCGCGTAGAGATCACGCTTACGTCTCTGGCCGCGAGCGATTCGACGGCGGCACAGGATGGCAGCCGGAACTGAACTCCGGCCCATCGAAGGGCGAACGGACAGAGGCGGTTCGGTGATAAGATGTTAACCTTCTTATCTTCGAATCGCCCTTTCGTTTATGACCCTACTCGAAGTCATACAACTCATCGGTTACAGCACGGCTGCCGCGTTGCACCTTTGGATCGGAGGGCTGCTTTTTAAGCGTCGCCGCTCAATCGGGGCCATCGAGCGGGTGTTGATGGTGCTCGCCGTCGCGATGGGAGTCTGGCACGGCTCCAACCTGACACTGGCGCTCCACTCGATGCTCGGTTCGGCGGGCGGTGTCTGGCTGACGCTGCTCAGACTTGTTGACTCGCTGGCGGTCATCAGCATCACGCTCTCCTATTCGCTCCTGCTGCACGTTCACCTGCACCTGTGGGCCGACGCACGCGCAAGGCCGCTGACGTTGACGGAGAAGGCACGGGTTTACCTTTCCTATCTCCCGGCGATTTTTCTCGTCTATGCCGTGCCGAAGCTCTGGACGGGAGAATACGCGCCGCTCTTCGACAAGCTGTCGCGGCTACTCTTGCCCTTCGCGCTCTGGGCGACTTACGTGCTGTGCCTTGTCGCCATCACAGACCTGCTCATCGCGAGATTTTCAAAAGCGCGGAGTGAGCGACGTTTGATGTTGACGCTCGCGCTCTCATTCGTCGGCATCGCGGCGCTGATCTTCGCCGTCTATGCGCTCGGCGCAGGCGAAGGGACGACGACGGGTCTGTATCTCAAAACCTTCGCCAACCTCGGCTCGCTCTTGCCGACGGCGCTGCTCGCATATCACATTTATCGTTACCGCTATCTCGAATTGATTATCAAGGAAAGCCTCATCGTCGCCTCATTCGCCGCCGTCGTGCTGGTGGTATATCTTTACGGCATACGCACGCTCGGCGAGTGGCTGACCACTCGTTACCAACTGCGCCCCGGAGTCGTCGAGTCCATCCTGATACTGCTGCTCGCGTTGACCGCCTCTCCGCTCAGGCGTTGGCTCGACAGGAGATTCAGGCAGTTCTTCGAGCGCGAGGCGGCACTCTACAGGGACGTGGTGGCGCGTATCGGCGCGAACGCGGGCCGTTATCAACGCCTGCCCGAACTGCTGCGCTTCGTCGAGGAGCGAACTGTGGCTGGGCTGGGCCTGAAACGCGTGCGACTTTTGACGGGGAATACAGCAACGTCCACATCCGCGTCCGATAACGTAGGGAGCGTCGCGCTCTCCGATAATGAAGTCGTTCTCTCTGATGATGGAGTCGTGCTCTCGGATGATGGAAGCGGAATCAGGCGGCAAGGTAATGGGAGTGAAGTGGAAGAGGGCGACGCACGGCGCGTTATCGCTGTGAAGGATTTTCGGGAAAATGTTGAGCCGGAAACTGAGTTGATGAAGAAGGTGCTCGAACGTGTGGCAGAGGCGGGGCGTGGTGCGCTTGAGGGCGACGCACTGTTGCGCGAGCGTGGGTACGAACTCGCGTATCCTTTGCGTCGAGAGGATCGCGAGGTCGGGTTGATGCTGGTTGATGCCGAACCGGACGCACTGACCGACGACGTGCGCGCGATGCTGGAAATTCTCGCGGGGCAGGTGGCGATTGCCGTCGAAGACTGCCGTCTGGTGGAAGAGAACGTGCGACTCGAACGTCGCCTCGCGCAGGGCGAGCGGCTGGCCGCGCTCGGACAGATGGCCGCCACCGTCGCGCACGAGGTCAGGAATCCGCTCTCCGCCATCAAGTCCATCGCACAGGTGATGCGCGAGGATGAATATCTGAAGCGTGAATACGACCGCGACTTGAAGTTAATCGTCGGCGAGACTGAACGCCTCAGTCGCAGCGTGTCGCAGATGCTCAACTTCGCGCGCACCGCGCCGCAACGGGACGCGCCGGGCCGTCTCGACGAACTCGTCCGTTCAATCGTCTATCTGTTCGGAGACGAGGCTGAGAAGCGTGGCGTGTCTGTAAAGGTCAGCGTTGAGGCCGGGTGCTCGCTTGAGGGCGAAACAGTTTCAGCCGTGCGCGACGCGCTGTCGAACCTGCTGCTCAACGCCATACAGGAAACCCCTCCCGGCGGGCGCGCGGCGATTACCGGGCACGCCGTGGACGGCAAGTTGATCATCACGGTGGAGGATGGCGGCGCGGGAGTCGCCCCTGAAAACAGAGAACGTATCTGGGAACCGTTTTTCACGACCAAGCAGCGGGGCACGGGGCTAGGGCTGGCGATTGTCCGCAAGCGCAT
>JBAVPI010000260.1:0-1953 GCA_049692915.1 Pyrinomonadaceae bacterium | reverse complement strand
GTGCAACGCCATCGCACGCAAACTCAACCGGCGACCACGCAAGCGGCTTGGCTTCAAGACACCGCTCGAATGCTTCAACGAATCTTAGTCAGTGTTGCACTTCTAACTTGATGTCAGGAGCTTCGGCAATAACTTTCTTTCCGCGTGGGCGAATCGTGGCGCGTACTCGCACGGCATCAACCCCGGTGCGCCAGCGCCAGCGCCGGTCTATAACACCGCGCCGCCGTCGAACCGTGATACGTCGGATGATGGTATCGGACTCGGCATTGATTCCAAGGGAATCAAGCTGTCGGACGGCTCGCACATCGGCTGGCCGGTGCTCGGGATCGCCGTTGCCGGATTCATGCTGCTTCAATCCAAAGGCTACGAAAAGCGGAGATAGCATCGTGGAGAACATCGCCGACAAGTTGAAGCCGGAAGCCGCGCGCCGTGCGCGCGAGATCGCGGAAACGATTGTTGCTTTACAGGTCGAGTTTGCGGAAATCAGCCTTGCCGAATCTGTGCGGCTGAGCCGGACGCCCGACGAAGCGATGGCCGTGCGCCAGTCAATCGGCGAGTGGTACGGGCAGATCGTTGCCGGTAACTTTGAAAACGCGGCGCTGATGATGGACGCGCCGGAGTGCTGAAACGATGGCAACGCTTTACAACGCGCAGCGTCCGCAGAGTCCATTCACACAGCAGCCCGATGGCCTGTGGTTGACGCCAACGGGCGGCATGATCGGGTTCGACGAGTTGCGGTCGTATCTCTTGACGGGTGCGCCGCAGTCGAGCGCGGCGGACGTTCGAGAGTTGCAGGGCACGTTGGGACTTCCGCAGACCGGTGAACTTGACGAGGACACGTTGATTGCAATCGGCAACCTTCAAGGGACGTTCGGGCTACTTCAAACGGGCGTGCCGGACGCGGCGACGATGGCCCGCGCTCGACAATTACTTGCTTCGGGCGGCAGCACTCCGAAAAAGAAAAAAGAGGACTACAGCGGAGCGATACTTGCGGCGGCGCTTGTTGTGGTCGTGATGCTGATACGGGAATAAATTTATGCAGCGTTATCAATTTCCACCAGCGCGCAGAGCGTTCTATGTTCCGGGGCGCGGCCTCTCAGGTCTGGGCGATGCGGGCGCGGAGCCGGTGCAGTGGCGCGCGACCGCCTACATCTCCGGCCTCAACGGTTCATGGGGCGAGTGTCAAACGCGCTTCGGCAATCTGCTCGCGCAGCGTGGCTTTACCGTCTCGCGGATTACTTATGACACCGTGACATTGCTTCCGCCAACCTATGCGCTCATCTTCAACGGCTACGCGCCGCAGGGGATTGACGGCGCGGAATCGCTCGTCGCCGATATCGCGGAAAATGCGGGGTTTGCCGTCGAGCGCAATTCAATCACGTTTCATCACGGCGGCACGGTCAGTCCCGGCTCGAACAACGGGAACGGCGGCGGCGGTGGGGATGATCCGACCGACCACACGCAACTTTACATCGCGGGCGCGGTTGTCTTGGCGGCCCTGCTTCTCTTCAGGCACTAATGAGCTACACGGCCCAACAACAATACTATGCGAATCTCACGCGCCAGGTGGCCGCGCAGAATGGCATAGACCCGAACATCGCCGAGGCGCAGATATGGCAGGAGTCGCGCTTCAACCCGAACGCGCAGAGCAGCGCCAACGCGCAGGGCATCGCGCAGTTCATTCCCGGCACGGCGGCGCGATTCGGCCTCTCGAATCCCTTTGACCCTGCGGCGTCTTTGAACGCATGGGCGAGGTACATGCGCGTGCTTCTGGATATGTTCGGCGGGCGCTATGACATCGCGCTTGCGGGCTACAACAGCGGCGAGGCGCGGGCGGAGTACAGGAACGCGGCGGCGCAAGGTCGGGCGATAAATTGGAGTGCGCTACCGTCAGGCGTTCAGAGTCAGACGCGAAATTACGTCAACACAATCTTGAGCAGGGCCGGTGCCGGC
>JBAVPI010000259.1:0-16183 GCA_049692915.1 Pyrinomonadaceae bacterium | reverse complement strand
CTGCAACCATTCCTACTTTATGCTTCAGTTTTTCGCGTTTTATGCTTCCATTTTCTTACTTTATGCTTCACCCGACAAACATTAAAGCTTAGGCAGTGTTACTCCATGCTGACCTTGATATTTGCCGCCTCTGTCCTTGTATGATGTTTCGCACACTTCGTCTGACTCAAAGAATATAACCTGAGCGACGCCTTCATTGGCGTATATCTTCGCGGGTAATGGAGTGGTGTTTGAAAACTCTAATGTCACGTATCCTTCCCATTCAGGCTCGAAGGGGGTGACGTTGACTATGATTCCGCAATTACTTGTAAACACTCCTGCCTTAAGCGCGAAGTTGCCGATCTCCGGCACGGTGAGACAATAGACATCGTGAACGCCCGGAAGTGTTCGTATAGATTTTATCTTGTAGCTTGTATGCAACGGCGTTGCTTGAAGCACCGGAACTTCAGTGTGAGATTGATTGGGGGACGCATGTTGATATTCGGGCAGTTTAGAAGAATGCAGCGTCGGAGATGTTGTTGCGAAGGCCGGTTCGGGTTGCTGCGATGGTTTGATGGACAGTCCCATCAGGCCATCACCGGGCCGTAGCTGATGAGCCTCTATCATATGCCTGTCAGAACGCTTGAATTGATGATCCGGCGTGCAGCGAATCGCTTGCCCGTTATCGAGGGTAATTTCAAGCAAGGAGTCGCTACCAATGTATCGGGGTGCATGAAGCGATGTGGTGACGATAATGCCATCCGTGTTGAGGCTGTAGCCTCTAAAAGTCTCGCCCCGTTCCGCACGAAGCGCCATCTCTTCTAATGAGGGTGACGTTCCATCAACTAAAGCGACGCGAGTGTCGCCACGAAAACATCTTGCATATGTGCTCTTACCCAGACAAATTGTTAGAACATTGCGCGGTATCCGAAAATATTCAATCGTGCGCGCGAGGGCAAAGCTGTTGGGCGGCACGATGACGTGCTCGCCTTTTACGTCAATGAAATTCTTGGAGTCGAAATCCTTCGGATCAACAATCGTACTATTGATGTTAGTGAAGAGTTTGAACTCATCAGCGCAACGAATGTCGTATCCGTAGCTCGACGTGCCATAGGAGATGATACGCTTGCCATCAAGCTCCTTTATCTGGTTCGGCTCGTATGGCTCGATCATTCCAAATTCAGTCGCCATCCGACGAATCCACTTGTCCGGTTTGATGCTCATGGTAGAGGGATTGCAACCTCGAAATCTAAGATATAAGAACTGGGATAACCGCTCAAATCAGGTCGAACATTGAACGCACGCGAAATTGCGAGTATTTAATTGTCCGCGGGCGTTTCTGGTTTGATGCGCAGCGTGCCGTCGCCGACGGTGAAGGAGAGCGTCGCGCCGCCGTTGCTCATGCGCGCCTGTAAGGATCGTTCGGTCGCCTGCGTGCGTTCGCGAGGCGCGAGGCCCGGCAGTGTGTTTTCGATGCGACCCGTGCGGAGTATGTCGGCGTTGATGTCGCCGCTGTAGTTCGAGGGAAGTTCAACCGTCAGGTCGCCGCTCGCGAGACGCAAGCTCAAGCCGCGCCCGCGCCAGTTGCGCGAGGGAACATGGAGACGCACGGGGCCGCCTTCGAGCGTCGCTTCTACGTCGCCGCCCGTCAACGTTAATTCGGTCGCGCCCTCTCCGGCGTTGAGGCGAATCGAGCCTTCCACGCCCGCGATTTGGACGCCGCCCCGCCCCCCGTAAATTTCCAGATCAATCATGGCGGGCACGCGCACGTGATAATCAATTTTCCACGGCAGCGCCAGCAGCTTTTTGGGAAAGTTGCGCGCTTTGCTCTTCATGTATTTGCGGTCGTGCGTGCCGACGGTGACGATGCGCAGGTGGTTGAGGTCTTCGTCCAAGACAAAGCTGTTGACGGCGGCAAGCTGCGTCAGTTCTTCCTCTGTGTTCGCGTTGATTTCAACGTCGGCGATAATCTCGACTTCGCTTTTCGTCCACCCCTCGACCGTGATCGAGCCGTTGGGCGCGCCGTAGAGCGTGAGCGCGCCGCCGTAGCCTAGTTTGCGCGTCTCTTTGCGCGTGGACGTGCGCTTGAGTGCCGGAGTCTGCGCGGCGGCGGCGGTCGCCGTCTTGTCGCCATGTGCTTTAGTTTTGTCCTGCGCGACGACGAATTGCGAGGCGACGAGGGCGATGACGACGGCGAGCAAGGATGCACGCGCGGCCTTCGTCGTGCGCGCATGAGCGGGTCGAAATGTTTTCACTGAATGTCTCCGGTTGAAATGAAAAAGGACGCCGCCGAATGTATCACAAATCGGCAAAACGTCCGCTTTAATATAATTCTGCCCGTCCGGGCCGGATGCTGAAAGCGATTAACGCTGTATGAGGATGCAATTAACGCTGTATGAGGACGATGGTGCCGCGACCATTTATCGTGTTCAGGGACGCGCCGCCGTCGCCGACCTTGCCGACGATGCGACGCTTGTCGTTGAAGAACTCGAACTGGCCTTTGTCGGCGAATCCTCCGAGATCAATGTTGCGCGTGTGCGGCGCGGTCGCCATCAGGCGAAAGCCCGACTCGGCGGTGATGCGGATTTGAATATTGCCCTGCGTTGATTTCAGTTCGTAAGTCCCGCCGCGCATCAGTTCGGCGTCGAAGAGAATGTTGCCGACCGTGTTCTCGGCCATCACGGTGGTGGCGCGGATGCCCGTCAACTCGATGTCGCCCTCGGTCGAGACGTTGGCGCGCACCATCTCGCCGCGCACGTTGCGAATTGTGATGTTGCCGCGCAACGTGCTGATGTCAACGACGGTGTTGACCGGCACTTGAATCGTGAAGTTGATGTCGCCGATGTCCTCTCGATTTTCGCGCAGGACGTTGATGATAAAATCATCGCCGCTCGCCTCCGGCGTCATCTTCGCGGAAGAGTTTTCCATCTCGGCGGCGATTCTGATCTTGGGTTGATTCCAAGCGATGACGGTGACTTTGCCGGAGCGATTGTTGAGGTGCAGGCGAATGTTGGGCTGCGCCGCGTAGTCCTTCTTGAATCGCCTCTGCGCGAGCGCCGACGGGGCGTTGGCGGCGAGGGCGAGGGACAAAACCGCCGACGCAAGCAGAGCACGACGAAAGCGGGAACGCTTGTCGCGCCGGCGCATTGCGCTTTCGTCGTGAGGGTTGTGCAGTGCAGCTTTCATCAAACGTTGATTCTTATCGAGCGTGAATCCGCATCGAAGCGCCCGCGCTTCCCCGGTAAAGGGGCGCGGGCGGCAAGACCGTCCAACCTGCCCGGCGGACGCTTCAGCGCCGGCAATCACTGTTCGCCAAACTCCCTGAGAAGCTCCATCTTATCGCGCAGGGCCGAGTTCAACATCTCTTCGGCAACTTCGTCGTGCGGGTTGGCGCGCAGGTCGCTGAGCGAATCGTTAACCGCTTCGTCGAGCACGCCGATACTGCGGTCGAAGGAGTCGCGCATGCGCGGGTTCCAACTCGCCTTACGCTGCTGGACGCGTTGCTGCCAGTAATTAATATTTGTCTGATGCGGCTCTAAATAAGTTTGCGGGTACGAGCCGACGAGCATCGCGTCGTACTTCTGCCTTGAAGAGATAGCGGAAGCGCCCGCATCCACAGTTGCCGGACTCGACATCAGACGCTGCACGCCTAGCGTTGTGACCAGCGCGACGCTCACGGCGACCGCCGAGACCGCCGCCGCCATGTGCGAGAACGAAAGCTCCCAGCGCTTATTCAAGAGACGCGAGACGAAGTTTTCTTTCGGCGTGATGGACGACGGAGACGCGGCGCGCGCGAAATCGTTTTCGCCCTCGATGGTGTTGCGAATGCGCAACCAGAGAGCGCGCTCGTTCGGCGGGGCGACAAACTCGCCGCGTGACTCCTGAGCCACGCCGATGATGGAAGCCAACTCGCGACGCGCGCCGTCGCAACTCAGGCATTCGCCGAGATGCGCGCCGAGCAGGGCGCGACCTTGATGATCGAGCGTCCCGTCGAGATAATCGCTGAGCAGTTCCTGACACTTCTCGCAGTTCATTTCGTGTAACCTCTCGCACTCCCCTGTTCCGTGGGTCTTCGTATCGGCGTATCGCGGAACAAATGAAAGCCGGACGGCCTCGCGGCCTCCCTGCGCGTGTTTCAAGACCACACGCGCGACGTGCTTTTTCAAAAGATTCGGGCCAGTCTCGCAGAGACTTAAGGATCGCGCGGCAAGCAGTTGCCGGTAACAATTTCGAGTTCGACGCGGGTTGAAACCGTGGCGACGTTGTTGGAAGCTATTGAGACGTATTCTGTTGCCTCAACAGTGTGCGCAATTTCATTCTGGCCTTGTGCAACTGCGACTTGCTCGTCCCCACCGAACACCCAAGCATCCTCGCCACTTCCTCGTGCTCGTGCCCTTCAACATCATGCAGCAGAAATACAGCCTTGTAGCCCGGTGGCAACTGTCCCACCGCCTTGTCCAGTGCAATCCGGTCAACCACAGGCATCCTCGACGGGTCTTCCGTGCCCCTCACGATCTGTACGGGTGTCTCTCCGTCGTCCGTCGTCTGCTCCATCCTCACCCCTCGACGACGAAAATGCATCAAGACCTGATTGACCGTCAGCCGATGCAGCCACGTCGTGAAGGCCGACTCACCACGAAAAGAGCCGATCTTGCGAAAGAGTTGGATGAAGACCTCCTGCGCTAAATCCTCGGCTTCGGCCGTGTTGGCCGTCATGCGCAGGCAGAGGGAATAGACTCTGCGGTTGTGTCGCTCGTAGAGAGTCTCGAAGGCCGACATGTCGCCCGCGGATGACGCCTGCGCCAACTCGTAGTCGGACTCTCTCGGTTTTTCGTTTTCGCTTGCCGTCACGTGTCCGAAGATTTGGACGGGCAGGAGGTCATCAGCCAGCATCGCCACCTCTTCCACTTCCCTGATAGACCGCAAACTCAGAAGCTTCATCCGGCATGAGCCGTCGAACTTTGTTGCGACAGCACAGGAGCGTTAAGCCACGGCTTCTCAACAGTCCTCTCCGCGCCTATGATGCGTTGCTTTGCGCCCGCCGTTGCCCTTCCCCGCCTCTGTTTGTATGTTGCGTGTTGCAGACCGACGCCATCTTCCGTGCGAAGACGGCGACTGCTTAAACCCAGTAAGTGCGGTCAAGCGAACGATAGCCGACCGCTTCGGCGACCTGCGCCGGGCCGATTGTCTCTGCGCCGTCGAGGTCTGCGATGGTGCGGCTAACTTTGAGTATCCTATCATAGGCGCGGGCCGACAGGCCCAGCCGCGTCATCGCGTTCTCCAGCATCCGCTCGCATTCCGAATCAATTCGACAGAAGCGCCGGATGTGTCTGGGCGACATCTGCGCGTTGGAGAAAATGCCTTCGCCGCCCAGTCGTTCGCGCTGACGCTCGCGCGCCGAAAGTACGCGTGCGCGGATGTCCGCGGAACTCTCTCCGGCGGGAGCGCTGCCGCTCAACTCTTTGAAGCGGACGGCGGGCACGTCTATGTGTATGTCTATGCGGTCGAGGAGCGGGCCGGAGATGCGCCCGACGTAGCGCTGGATTTGCAGCGGCGTGCAGCGGCATTCGCGCGTCGGGTCGTTCCAGAACCCGCAGGGACATCCCTGCGTTGCCCTTTTGCCATTTGATGATACAGGTTACGAGGCCTAAATCGGAAGTATCTCATACTCAGGCAAAGACTTACGGAGACCACGTCCGAACTAAAAGGCACGAACTAGGTATAACCCAGAAGCAAGTAGCTAGCCAGCTTGAGGTTAATGAGTGCAGCATATACAACTGGGAGGGCAACAGAACTGTCCCTGCGGTTCGACTCGTTCCTCGTATCGTTTTGTTCCTTGGTTATTGTCCGTTCACTCCGCATCTACCAGTCTCAGAATGGCTTAGACTAATTCGTCAGAACGCGGGATTGTCACAGGAGAGGATGGCTCAAGCACTCGGTGTTGATGAGGGCACAATAAAACGATGGGAGGCTGGCATCAGGCAGTTTTCATCCTTATATCGGGAGCGGATTAATGCCTTCTTAAAATCACTGGATAACTCTCCAATAGGAGGCGGCAACTTACTGAAGAATCAAGCTGAGTATGTGAATTGAGTCAACGACAGGAAAGCGTAATTTTTAATTGGACAGTACAGTCGAAATTTTCGCTGTTATAAGCCCGACGAGAACTACATTTTAGCGGGTCGCGCCTCTATATGTAACTTTCTTATTGGTCGTTTGAGTTAAAAAGACCAATAACTATTCAGCCACCAACTCGCCGTCCATGCCATAGACCTGCCACGTCTCTGTGCCGAACACTTTACACTTGATGCGATGCCAGTCGGCGTCGTAGGTGTAAGGAGTGAAAGTTCAATTGTCTAAGAGCGCGTCTGTTGTGGTGGAACACTCTGGTATTCGTAATTATGTGTGTAGCGTTTTTTGCAGCAAGCGAAGCAAACAAATAATTACAGCTATCGTTGCTGAGCCTCCGAATCTTTTTTAATGTATGCTTGCGCGCAGACGAAAAGCACCTTGCCTGATCTACTGATGAATGTTCATTTTTTCCTTAACAGTTTTGATCCTCTCCCGCACTTCGTGTGCTTCTTTAGAATTTGGCGCTATCTTGTCTTCATATTGTAGGTAGGTTTCGTAATTTTGCAGAGCTTCATGATAGCGATTAATACCCTCAAGAGCTTTCGCATTGTAATAGGCATAAATTGGCAGGCCTTCCGCACTCGGGTCAAGTCGTTTAGCTATATCAAGCTCACTTAGTGCTTCATTGTATTGTTTGATCTCCAACAATGCTCGCGCGAGTGCCCAATGTGCTCGCCAGTATTTTTCGTCTCGTTGTACTGCAATATGGAATTGCTCAACTGCCTCCTCATAACGATTTAGTTGACTAGCTAAAACGCTACCCATCTCATAACGAAGCTCTGCGGTATCGTACCCCCTCGCTATAGCTAAATCATATTCCTTCAGTGCCTCATTAGCTTTGCGTCCATCCGCCAAATTATTGGCTTCTCCAAAGTGGTCTTCGCCGGATCGCTTATCTTGATATGACACGTTAGATGCTTGAGGGGCTATAACAACAGCAGATGCTCTCACATCTTGACGATTAACATCTTGTCTTGTTAAACCTGTTTCGTTGTTACATCCCGCTTGCCATATACATAAGATAAGCAAAAGGATAACTTCTATGTGATACTTCATACGGAGTCTCCAAATCAACTTTTATCATCGCTCTCGCAGCGGTTGCAATAGCTTGCTACGATCCGCTGTGGTAGGTCCAGGATTTTCTTTGGTCACTCCATAACCGTTGCGTAATGTTTCATTGACTTTGGCTTCATTGAACTTGAACGTGCCATTACTTTCTTGAAGAACAACAGTCCATTGACTGCCATCCCTTCCGCCAAGTCCAACTTCATTGTAAATAGGATTATCATGGCCACGCCTCACATAATAATTAGCCTCAGACTTGAAGGCGGAGTATTCATCCTGGTATGTCGTAGGATTGTAAAATGCACCCTGTCTAGACGACAGTTCTGAGATAGTAGAAGCAAGTCCGAAGGCGTGGTCCCCCTCATGTACTAGAACTCCTTCTAATGCAGCCGCCCTATCTGGAGTTGCCCCAAGATCGTAGGAGTTAATCCCAATCTGTACGAATTGACCCGCCCCTCTCACATTTATAAACCCGGATGAAATGGCACTGTTAGCCGCATCGCGACTTGTAACATTTGTCAATCCATCGTCACCACCTTGGAAGAGGTATATGAGCACGTCACTCTTTAGGATGAAATTAGCTACTATCTTTTGCTTCTTGTCACCATTTTTAGCAATTTCCTCTAACGCCGTACGAATCTGCTTTCGCCTTTCCTCACTAACATTAGCAGCATACCGCTCAAGACCATCTGGATCAGTAAATTTCTGTGGATTGTTAGTCACATACGTGTAACGGTTCCAATGCTGCGGCTCACTCAAGAAGCCAATTTTCTTGTCCTCAGACATAGCCCATGGCCCATATGGGTCGGGCGAAATGAATCGTCCTTGCCCTGATGAATAGTACCGCGCTTTGGAATAATCCAACCCCGTCTCATCATCCCTTTCAAGCTTCGCCCATTTTTTTCGATTGCCGTCTTGCTGCGAGTAACCTTGCTGTGTTGTCCGTCCGCCCACGCCCGCGCCGATTTCCTCACCGAATGGTAAATAGTCATGCCGCTTCACTCCACTCAGTGACCCCGTCTTGTCTATCACCATGCGCGGCGTGCCTAACTGATCACTGACGAGCCACTCGACATCACTCTCGCTCCCCGCCGCCGGGCTGCCATATGCCTCGATCTCGTTCCACGACACCCACGACGGGTCTTGTGTCGTTACCACCTTTAAGTATCTCACCGCCTGCCCGTTCGTTAGCAGTTCCAGCCACTGCCCATTCACAGTATTGCCGTCTATCGTCCCAAGCAAGCTCATCTGCCCGCCTGCCGTCGCCCCGCCGTACACTTCATGGACGGTGTGCCCGTCCGGACTCTGACCGATGTTCAGGCGCACGCGAGTCAGCGAGTAACTACGACCCAGATCGAGTTGTATCCATGCTGGCGCGAACCCTCCCGAGACCCACGCCGTGTTGACGTTGCCGTCCGTCGCATACTGCGGCCCCGCCGTCTCATAGCTCGACGAAGCCGTCGTGGAGGCTGGCGTTAGCAGTTGCGGCCCCGTCTCACTATAGACCTCCACTTCATACCATGACACCCACGAAGGGTCGGCGGTCGTATTCACTTTCAGATAGCGCACATGGCTCGCCCCTGTCGGTAACTCCAGCCACTGTCCCGACACTGTGTTCCCGTCAAGCGTGCCCAGCAGTGTCATCTGGCTTGCCGAAGGGCCGCCGTAAATTTGATGTGTGGTATGCCCGTCTGGTGACCCGCCGCTCCTGAGCCGCACTCGCGTCAGCTTGTACGTTTGCCCCAGATCAAGCTGTATCCACTGCGCAGGGAACCCGCCGGAGTTCCAGTACGTCTGCGGATCGCCGTCCACCGCCTTCTCCGGCCCGGCACTCTGGTATGTCCCTGATGCGGTCGCCGCGTAAGGTATGACTTTGGCTTCGCCCGCCTCAGCCGCTTCTATCTTCACATCGTCTATGAAAGCCGTGTTATCGCCGCCAGACGTGTTGCGCCCCACGAACTTCACCGTGTGCGCGCCCTGCGTGGTCGTGAAGGCCGCTGTTCTGATCGTCTCGTAAGCCCCGCCGGATGCCGGGCAGTACGTGCCCAACAGCATCGAGTCGAGATACACGTCGAAATCCTGTCCGCCATTGCTCACATTAGCCCGCTGTGCCGCCTTGAATGCGATCTTATAACCGACACTGCCCTCAAAGCCCGCAACCGCCTGCGACACCGACGATCCTGCGCCCTGAATAAACGCGACCTGTGTGCCTTGCGGTGCTGAAGCGTTCGTGTAGGTGTAGCCGCTCCCGTTCGAGGAGACGCCTGCCCCGCCCGCGTAAGTCCACGCGCCATTCGAGGGGGCGAGTTGGAATGCGCCCGCTGAGAGCGCCGGCGTCTCGAAGCCTGAGCCGGAGACGGGAGGCGCGGCGGGCGGCCCCAACACCTGCACCTCCGCGAGAGACAGGTAGTTCGTTCCCGTCAACTGAATACGGACGTAGCGGCCAGTGCGGCCCACCGCGCGCTCCAGCGTCATGGGAGCTTGACCCGAGACGTAAGCGTTCCACACGCCGGGCTGTGCGGCGGTCGTTGCCGCGTTTGTCGAGGTAAACGGCGAGTCAGAGATGAAGATGTAGAAGTTAGAGAGCCTGTCCTGGCAGCAGTCGGCGCGATTCCACAGTTTGATCGTGCTGATCTGGCGTGAGCCGCCGAGGTCGGTCTGCCACCACGGCTGCGCCTGTAGTTGCGAGTGGGTGATGGTGTTGGGGTCGCCGTCTAAAGCTTTTGCGGCGTCAATGCCCCCAGCTGGGTAAGTGCTCGACTGCGCGGAAGAGGTGCCGAGCGCGAGGTTGGAGTCGAGGGAGGCGGAGCCTGTAGCGATGATGAGTAGTTCGCCGTTTCTGTAGCCGTACTCTTTCTGCGGGGATGAGGCTTGGGCAGTGGCGGCATACTCGGCTAAGAGTTCACCATCCATGCCGTAGACCTGCCATGTTTCTTGACCGCCGATGTTGCGCTTTACCCGACGCCCATCCGCGTCGTACGTATAAACGGCATTCTGCGTCTGGCCGTTTAAGAACTGCGCACCGGTCATTCTATTCTCGGCGTCGTAAGTGCGCGTACCACCCCCGCCGTCATTCGAGTACGTGTCCACCACGAGGTTGCCAGCGGCGTCGTAGTTCATCACGCCCTGTGCGCCCGCAGGCACGCCGAGGCGATTGGATGAAGTGTCCACGGCGAAGGGCTTTTTGTTGATGCCCGCGGTGTCAGTCGTCGTCGCCTGATTGATCGTGCGATTACTGAAGCGGTCGTAAGTGTAGCCTTGCGACCACGCGTTTGGCCCGCCCGATGTACTCACGGAGGTGAGACGGTTTAAAGAGTCGTAAGCGAAGCTCTGCGTCTCCAGATGATTGTTGCCCGGCTGGTCGTAGCCCGGAGCGTCAGAGTTCGGGATGTAGATATCTTGGCGGTGCAAATTTCCGTTGTTATCGGCCCCACCGCCCGAAGCTCCCCACCCGCTGTCGCTGTAATGGTTAATAATCGCTCCGCGGTTCCAGCCCGTATCGTTGGAAGTGGTGCCGACCCTGATCTCGGCGAGTTGCCCGCGCGAGTTGTAGAGGCGCTTGTTGTATACGGGCGTGTCGGTGCCGAACCGCTCCTGATTCATCCCTCCCGCCCCGTCGTAGCTGACGCCGGACGAGTAGGCGCGCCCCGTCCAGTCGCCAAGGTTGCCGGAGAAGTCACTGAGCCGCCCCGCCGCGTCGTACTGATACGTGACCGTTCGCCCCGAAGGATAAGTCTGCGATGTAACGTGTCCCATCAAGTCGTACTGCCTGCTGAGGGTGTAAAACGCGCCGCCCGCTACCAGTTGTTGACTCTGTGAGAGCGGTCGGCCCGCGAGGTCGTAATTATTGATGACGGTCTGCGACGCACCCGCGACGCTTTTCCACAGACGGCCCAGCCCGTAGGAGTTGGCCGCCGCGTTGTCGTAGAAGTGCGCGACGTTCGGAGTAATGTCGGGCGCACTCTCGCCCGTGTAGGTGACGGTCGTATTGCGGTTCAGGTTGTCGTAAGCATAGGTCGTCGTCACATTGCGCGCGTCCTTGCGCTTCACGAGATTGCCATTGTCATCGTAAGCATATCCGATTGACCACGCGCTGTTGGATATGCCGGAAGTTGCATCGGTCTTGGCGGGAAAGTCAGAGTCCACTGACAGATTACCCTGCTCCGGGTTCTTCGCCCTGATGAGGCGAGAGAGCGAGTCGTACATGAAGTACCGCGACTGCGCGCCCTGCGCGACCTGCCGCAGGTTGCCTAAAACGTCGTAGATATATGTGCTCGGCTGGATGGGCGCGCTCGTCGTGCCGAGATTACCTGTGCTGTCCGGCTCGTCTACACGCACGAGTCTTCCCAAAGCATCGGTCTGGCTTCGCCGCACCTTGCCCGCCTGATCCGTCACCGTCACGTAGTTACCTGTGTAGGAAGTAGTGACCACGGCACTGTCGGGCTTGGTCGTGACCGTCAGGAGGCGACCCAGCGCATCGTAGGCACTCTCCGTCCACTTCAGATTCGGGTTATTAGCCTGCCAGTTTGCATCGGCGAACAGAGATGTCGCGCCACCGACGGAACGGTAAGGATGCGTCGCCCGCTTGGCCCGTCCCAGCGCGTCGAAGGCCGTGTCGGTCGTCACCCACGGCTTTGCAGCGTCCTGATTCTCATATGCGGTCGTGCGGTAAGACCGCCCCAGCCCGTCGTAGTACTGATAGGCATCCATCGAGTGTGTCGCATCTATCGTCGTCAGCGTCCGCACGAATAGGTTGCCCGGCGTGTCTCCGTAATCGTAAGTAGTGTGGCCGCCGCCGCCCGACTGTGTGTCGCCGGGACGTGTGACGAGCGTCAAACGGTTGAGCGGATCATTATATTGAAAAGAAGTTACCTGGTTGTTGGCGTCAGTCGTCGAAGTGACCAGGCCGGTTGAGAAGTCATAGGCCGTCCACGTCTCCAGCGCCGTGTTCGACCCGTAAGCGCCGGTCGGGTCAGGCACTGCCGAGATGGTGTGCGTCGGGTATGCGTAAGCGTAAGCAGCAGCGTATTCGACCTCCGACTGTTTGCCGCGCGCATCAATGCTTTTGAGCGCGTTGCCGCACTGGTCGTACTCGACCCGCGCCTCGACCCACGTGCCTGAAGTATTGACCCACCTGCTCGTCCTCGTCAGATTTCCGCGCGCCGACGTGCCCGGATCAGACCAGTTCGTGACGCCGCCGTAGGATGTCAGAGGCGTCTCGTCGTAGAACATCTGCGACTGTGCGACAATGTTGTTATTGCCATCTCTGACCCGCGACGCGATGGGCAATGAAAGCAGATTGCTATCCCTATAAGTCTGGTTGTTCGTTAGATAATCAATTTCATCCGTCCGCAATAGAGACGTGCCCACTGGCATCGTGATCGAACCGATCGCCGTGCTCTGCGCCGTCGCTTGTGGGACGTTGAAGAATTCGTATTTGCTCGTCGAGATGAGGTTGACGTCAGTGTCATACTGATAAGTCGTCGTGCTCGCAAGGGCGTCGCTTCCGCCGGTGTCCAATAACATCTCGACGGTCTTGACAGGTCTCGCATTGCGCGTTGCCGTGCTGTTAAGAGAATCCGTTGGAGTCGGCCCTGTAGTCTCCCACTCGGTCAGCGTACGCCGCAGCATCTGGCCGGATGGCGAATAAGCGCGTTCATCAAAAGGCTTGCCTGCTTTTGCATCATCAAAGCCGTACTTGATGTCTGAATTTCTGCTGCTGTGATATAGAGTCTCGGTATAAGAGCCGTCCGGCGCGGTAATCTTCCCTTTCAAACGATAAGGAGTAGTGCTCGTCTCAAGCGAAGTCTCGTACATCCATACGGACACGCCAGCCTGCGTCTCCGGCGCGCTCACGACGCGCGAAACAACTCCACGATTGGCCTGCGAATAAAGTCCGTCGTCGGTCATCCCACTCAATGATTCTACCGCGCTGTAAGTGAACTTTTCGTAGCCGCCGGTCGGGTAATCTATGCGGCTGATTTCACCCCAGACATTGTATTTGAAGGTATAAGCCGTCCCGTTCGGCAAAACGACCTGCGACAATACCACCGGATTAAAAAGTGCCTGGTTCAGGCACACAACGCTGTTCTCTAATTCGCCGAAAGACGTGAACAAACTCGGTCCGATATCTGTATGTGGGTAAACGAGACTGCGGTCACAGGTGTAGCGAAGCGGCGGCGTCTGATTATTACCATCCGGCTGTAGTGTATCGGAGAGGTTTCTCCACTTGAACGTATAACTCATGGTGGAGTTGCCGACGCCGGGCAGCGTGTAAGTTTGATCGCTCGGCGGCGGCTGGCTCGCCACATTACTCTTGGGCGGCAATGGCAAAGAGAACGCGCGTCCCATCGTGTCCGTCCATTGCCCCGTCGCGTAAGAGTAAGTGTTGCGATTGCCATTGCGATCAATGTAATGCACATATTGGGAAGTTCCATCCGATGCACCTACGATCCGCGAACCATCCGGTATGTAAAGGGTATCATTCGCGGAATCGAAGCGCAGGCGCGAACCGTCTACCGAGTAAAAAACGCCGCTCGTTGTGTTTGATCCTGCCGGCAGCACAGTGTCGTCACGGCGCAGCTCATGGCGCGAGCCGTCGAGCAAGGTGACGTATCTGCGCGCAACCGTGCGGTTGTACGTCGTGCCGGAGACAAGTTTTCCATTGATGCTGTATTTCTCCGGCCCCAGTGGATTCGGATCAGGCCAACGAAACCAATCAAGACTCGAAGTCCAGCCGGCATCGCTCTGTTCGGCATATCTCGCCTCAAAACGTGAGTCGTATCCGCTGCCTGATTCCCCATTATGTTCGTTGGCTCCGAGAATCGTCGTGTCGTGATGCTTGATGCGCCACAATTTAGATGAGTAATTAAGCGTGATGGGAAATGCCATGCCGCCGCGTCCCTGATAATCCCCGAGCGGGATTTGCAGTTGCATGGCTAGCGTTGAAGGGTCTACGTGCGCCTCCGTACGTTTTTTGGAATCCACCGCGTTCTGAGCGCTTTGAACATTTTGCGCCCGTGTCGTCGCAGGAACCATCACAATGACACAGGCTATGAGCGCACAGGTGATGAGCAAGGCGTGACGCAGGAAAGTGCAGAAGCTATTGCCGCACAAGTTGATAGGTGAGAATGCTGGAGACTTATACATGTGAGAGCCTCAAGGTTTAGATTAGAAGTGAGAATTCGTCTGCGTCTATAGCAACATGCCAGATGCCAGGCTTCTGCATCTTCCCGCACATCAAGATGGGATCTCCGTAGCTCGCGCGTGAGAACTAAGGTCAAGAAAAACACCCCCAAAAGTTGTCGAAGTGGGGGTGCCGCACATTACTGCAAAGATTTTGCAGTTGTCAACGAATTTTTTTGACGATGAAAACAGTTCACAGACGATGTCTTCCTCGTTGTTCTTCCACAGACACCGCTCTTAGAATATTGGTCCCATCAGATCAAGACCTGAAGGTGATTACATTTTGAGCCGGCTGGAGTGTGTTGTACACAATTGAATTGGTCACAAAGGTTGTTTCGTGTATAGGGTCATTGTCATTATGCGACAGCAATTCACGGACTCTAATAGGAGTTGCGCCCGAAGATTCAGATAGTTCTTGACCGACGCAGCGTCGGTCAGTATCATCCCTCACGTACCACAGTTTTCGCCACCGAATACGCACGGCTCACCCGTGCAGGCTTTAACCTCATGCCCCTATGCTATCAGCGAGCATCTTCGTGCGGCCCTCCCTCAGTGGTGAGGGGCGGGCTGCTCACCACCCCAGTGGGGCGACACCTATCAACAAGGGAGAAATCTTCATGTACGAGAACACCACCATGCGGTCGGCCTCGGGCCGGCTCAACCTGTGGCTCCTGACAGTCATCCTCTTAGCGCTTTCACCGTTAGCCACCCGTGCCCAAAGCAGCTATCTCACCACCTGCAACCCGCGTGAGAACCGCGCCGACTTCGACGGTGATTGCAAGACCGACATCTCGACCTTCAACCGCAGCACCGGGTACTGGACATCCGTCGACAGCTCGAACAATAACTACGTCTCCTTCCAGTTCGGGCAGAGCGGCGACATCGCCACGCCCGGCGACTTCAACGGGGACGGCAAGACCGACCGCGCCGTCTTCCGCCCCGGCACCGGCTACTGGTACATCGAGACCGACATCACGACCCCGACAGTCTTCGACAGCGTGCAGTTCGGCCAGAGCGGCGACATCCCCGTGGCGCGTGACTACGACGGCGACAACAAGGCTGACGTGGCCGTCTTCCGCCCGGGCAACGGCTACTGGTATATCCTCAAGAGCAGCACCAACACTGTGAGCAGCGTGCAGTTCGGCCAGAGCGGCGACCGCGTCGTGCCGGGCGACTACGACGGCGACGGCAAGACCGATGTGGCTATATTCCGTCCGGGCACCACGAACGGCACATGGTGGGTTTTGAAGAGTTCTGACGGCTCAAGCTACTCCTACCAGTGGGGCCTCAACAGCGACTGGCCGGTGCAGGGCGACTACGACGGCGACGGCAAGACGGACATCGCTATCTTCCGCCCGAGCAACGGCCAATGGTGGATTGTGAAGAGTTCCGACAGTTCCTACTACAGTGTGACGCTGGGCACGAGCGGCGACCGGCCGGTGCCCGGCGACTACGACGGCGACGGCAGGGCAGACGTGGCGGTGCAGCAGCCGGGTGATGGGACGTGGAAGATCATCACCAGCGCCAACGGAAATACGAGTACGGTTCTTTTCGTCAACGCGGAATTCCCGGTGCCCGGGGGATACTTGACCCCCCTCTACTGAGGGTGTGTTTCTCGACTCTATAAGCGGTCAAGCGGCAGGGGCACCTTCATCGAGAGGTGCCCCTTGCCGCTTACTCTTTCTCCGGTAGATGTTGCCAATATGAGTAGCTCACATAAGGCACGGGATGGACAGGGCGTGCCTCAGGGGTAAGGTAAAGGGGGGCCGCCGAATCCGGCGGCCCCCCATTGTAATTCAACGAACAGGACGGTTCAGTTATG
>JBAVPI010000258.1:0-7087 GCA_049692915.1 Pyrinomonadaceae bacterium | reverse complement strand
CAGTAAGGGTTCTCTCGTCGAACATCATGCGTTACCCGCAAACATTCATTGACGACCTCAAGCGGCAGGCGGATATCGTGCGCGTCATCAACGACTATGTGACGTTGAAGAAGAAGGGCGCGAACTGGATGGCGTGCTGCCCTTTTCATCAGGAGAAGACGCCGAGCTTTTCCGTCAATCCGTCGAAGGAAATCTTCTATTGCTTCGGCTGCGCGAAGGGCGGGAGCGTCTTCAATTTCGTGATGGAGTTGGAGCGCGTCTCTTTTCCCGAAGCGATTCGCATCGTGGCGGAGAAGGTCGGGATGCCGCTGCCCGTGATGGAAGAGGACAAGCGTTTCGAGACGAGGCGCAAGGAGGCGGACGAAGTCATCGAACTCAACGCGTGGGCGCTCGAATGGTGGGAAGCGCAGTTGGGTGAAGCGAGCGCGGAGGCAATCGCGGCGCGCGAGTATGTGAAGAGTCGGGGCATCACGGACGAGACGCAGAAGAGTTTCCGTCTGGGCTTCGCGCCGAACACGTGGGACGGCCTCGGCAATTATCTGAAGAAGAAAGGCGCGGGCGCGTCGCAGATCGAGCGGAGCGGCCTCGTCGTCAGGAAAGAGACCGGCGGCTTTTACGACCGCTTTCGCGGACGCTTAATTTTTCCCGTGATGGATGCGCAGGGGCGTCCCGTCGCGTTCGGCGGGCGCGCGATGCGCGCGGACGAAGAGCCGAAGTATCTCAACTCGCCGGAGACCGCCGCCTATACGAAAGGCCGTCACCTGTACGGGCTGCACGCTTCGCGCGACGACATCAGGCGGAAGAAATTCGTGATCTTGGTGGAAGGTTATCTCGACTTAATCATCCCTTTTCAGGCGGGCGTGCACAACGTCGTGGCGAGTCTGGGGACGGCTCTAACGGCGGAGCAGGTCAAGCTGTTGAGCAGGTTTGCGCGTCAAGTTGTCGTCAACTATGATGGTGATCGCGCAGGGTTAAAGGCCGCCAAGCGCGCCATCGAGACCTTTCTGCCGGAAGATTTCGAGGTCAAGGTGCTGGTGCTGCCCGACGGCTCTGACCCGGACGAATTCGTCCGCGCACACGGCGTCGAGGAGTATAACCGTCGGCGCGGCGAATCTCTCCCGCACCTCCAATTCGTGCTCGATCAGGCGCTCAGGGATCACGACCTCCGCAGCCCGGTAGGCAAGGCCGGAGCGGTCGAGGAGGTGCTGCCCTTTGTGCGCGCCGTCGCCAACCGGATTCAGAAGCGCGAGTATTTTGATATCGTGATGGATGCGTTGCGCGTCGAAGAGCCGACGCTCAGGCGCGAGTTATGGAAGGCGGTCAACGTGCAGAGAGGCGCGGGCGTTCCCGGCCCTGACATCAAACAGACGGTCGTCCGCGCGGTTGCGGCGAAGCCGACGCAGGCCGAGCAGAGGTTGTTGGAGCTTCTCGTGCAGGACGCGGAGTTGCGTCGCATGATCCTCCCGCAGTTAGAGGCGGGCGACTACGATGCGCTGCCGACCGCAGGCATTTTTCGTGCGCTGAAAGAGTTGGACGCGCGTGGTGCGCCGGTTGATTTCTCGACGCTCGGTGAATTGACGGCGGACGATGCGGTGGCCGAAAACCTCGTCCCGCTGCTTTTGATGGGCGAGTCCGAGCGCGACGCGGATGAAGCGACCGACGCGGTGCTGGCCGAAGCCGAAAGCTGTCTCGTGGCGCTCCGGCTGATGATGGTTGACCGCAGGCTTCGTGAACTCGCCGCGGAGATTTCTTCGGCAGACCGCGCCGGAGACGCAGAGCGTCGCGACGAACTCATCATGGAAGATTTGGAATGGAAGCGTTATCGCACATCCCTCATACCACGCGCGACGAGCGTCATGGGTGGCGGTGGCAGCGGCAATCCCCCGTCCTGAAGAGTTGACGAAAAGAGCGGCGTAGGGCCGTCCGCAGCAGAACGGTTACGTGAGAGCACCAGAGGTAAATCGGCTTTGAGCATGGAAGAGAAAGATCAGGACGATGCGGTGCAGCGCCTGCTTGAGTTGGGCGGCGATAAGAAGTATCTGACGTTCGACGACCTCAACCGCGAACTGCCCGACAGCGTCGTCTCGCCCGACGACATCGAGGACGTGCTGCAAAAGCTCGAAGGGTCGAACATCACCGTCTCCGATTCCGAAGAGCGCCTCATCGAGCAGGCCGCTGCCTCATCCTCGTCCGCCGGAGAAGGCGAAAGCGCTTTCGAGGAGGATGTCGAACTCGACCTCTCAGCGGGCACGCTCGACAAGACGAACGATCCCGTCCGTCTCTACCTGCGCGAGATGGGCATCGTCCCGCTGTTGACGCGCGAGGGCGAGGTCTCCATCGCCAAGCGTATCGAGCGCGGACAGATTAAGACGCGCAAAGCCATCTCGCGCTCGCCCATCGCCGTCAAAGAACTCCTGAAAATCGGCGACGAACTCACGTCCGCCACGCTCAACATTCGCGATGTCGTGACCTTCTCCGAACAGGCCGAGTTGACGGGACAGGAGGACAAGGCCGACGAGTATCTGCGCTGGACAATCGAGGGCGTCGAGAATATTCGCAAGCACTTTCTCGCCGGTCTGACGGATTGGGAGAAGCTGCGCGCCGAGCACAAACTCCTGCGCGGCAAGAAGTCGAAAAAGCTTTTGCATCTGAGGCGCAAGGTGGCGCGCACGCGTCTCGAAGTTTCGCAGGAGATGAAGCTGCTCAATTTGACGGAGCGCTCGCGCCAGCGTCTGATTGACTCGATCCGCAAAATCCACAAAGAGATTCGCGTCGCCGAGCGCGAAGTCGAGAGCTACACCGAACGACTGAACAAAAAGCGCATCCGTCCCGAAGAGGAGAAAGATTACAAGAAGCACATCAGCGGCGCGCGCCGTCGGCTTCAACAGATCGAGGCCGAGCACAACGTCTCGCCCGTCGAAATTAAGCGCTCGCTCCAGTCAATCGTCATCGGCGAGCACGAGACGGCGCAGGCCAAGCGCGAATTGATCGAAGCAAACTTGCGCCTCGTCGTCTCCATCGCGAAGAAGTACACGAACCGCGGCCTCCAGTTTTTAGATTTGATTCAGGAGGGCAACATCGGTTTGATGAAGGCCGTTGATAAGTTCGAGTGGCGACGCGGTTACAAGTTTTCGACCTACGCGACGTGGTGGATTCGTCAGGCCATCACGCGCGCCATCGCGGATCAGGCGCGCACGATTCGCATCCCCGTCCATATGATCGAGACGATTAACAAACTGATACGCACCTCGCGCGCGCTCGTGCAGGAGTTGGGCCATGAACCGACGAGCGAGGAGATCGCGCGCCGGATGGACATCCCCGTCTCGAAGGTGCGCAAGGTTTTGAAGATCGCGCAGGAGCCGATCAGCCTTGAGACGCCCATCGGCGAAGAGGAAGATTCGCACCTCGGCGACTTTCTCGAAGACAAAACAATCCTGAATCCGGCGGACGCCGTCGTCGCATCTAACCTGCGCGAAATCACCGACGAGGTTTTAGCGACCCTCACGCCGCGCGAGGAAAAAGTTATCAAGATGCGTTTCGGCCTCGGCACGAAGGGTTCGGAGCACACGCTCGAAGAGGTCGGACAGCACTTCGCCGTGACGCGCGAGCGCATACGGCAGATCGAGGCGAAGGCGCTGCGCAAACTGCGCCACCCCTCGCGCTCGCGCAAGCTGAAAGCGTTTCTCGACGGTAATGGTCAATAGGGGTCAATAGGAGTCAATAGGGTTTAAGACGCGGCGGATGGTAAACTGAAGGCAGGTTCCGGGCATCTAACTCGAACCTGCCGTTATGTTTTTGTGTTAATGCATGTCGAAAAAGATTGTTGAGAGTTACAGGCGCAAGCTCGCCACTGAAGAGGGTTGGACGCTGAAGCGCGGGGCGCGTTTGCGCGTCGCTCTGTGCTATCCGAACGTCTATGGCGTGGGGATGGCGAACCTCGGTTTCCACTCGGTTTACGAGATGTTCAATAACATCCCGGAGGTTTCGTGCGAGCGCGCATTTTTGCCCGACGAGGAAGAGTTGCGCGAGTATGAAAAGGCGGGTACGCCGCTGCTCTCGCTGGAATCGCAGACGCCTCTGCGCGACTTCGATGTCGTCGCCTTCTCCATCTCCTTCGAGACCGATTACTACAACATGGCGCGCGTCATGAAACTCGCGCGCGTGCCGCTCTGGTCGCACGAGCGCACGCACTACGACCCGCTCGTCGTGATGGGCGGCGCGGCGTCCTTCTTGAACCCCGAACCCATCGCGGACTTTACGGACGTGGTCGCCGTCGGCGAGGGCGAAATCCTCGCGCCGAAGCTGGTTGACCTCATCTTTGAAAACACGGATGAAGGCGGGACGAAAGAAGAGTTGCTGCTCAAGCTGGCGCGCACCGGACGCGGCTTTTACGTGCCTTCGCTCTACGACGTGACCTACAAAGAAGACGGCACAATCGTCGCTTACACGCCGACGGATGAGGGCGTCCCGGCGCGCGTCGGGCGGATGATCGCGGCTGAGAATCCGAAGGAAGGAAGTCTCAGGCGCGCGATGCGACGCGGCGACACGGAGATCGTCGAGCAGTTGAAAAGCGCGGAAGTGTTCGCGCCTTCGACCGTCATACGCGCCCCGCAGGCCGAGATGGGCGAACGTTTCCTCGTCGAGATTTCGCGCGGCTGCTCGCAAGGATGTCGCTTCTGCTGGGCCGGCTTCAACTACTGGCCGCCGCGCGTCGTGCCCGCACGCGACATCCTCGCGAAAGCCGCCGAGTGGCGCGGGCGCACGGACAAGATCGGCCTCGTCTCCACAGCCGTCTGCGACCACCCGGAGATCAGCGAAATTCTGCGCGGCCTGCGCGAGATGAACTACCGCATCTCCGTCTCGTCGCTGCGTCTCGACCAGATCGAGGACGAACTTTTGGACGCGCTCGTCGCTTCCGGCGACCAGCAGATCGCCGTCGCGCCGGAGACCGGCTCAGACCGCCTCCGCAAAGTCATCAACAAGAATCTGACGAACGATGAGATCGTAGATATCTGCGGCGCAATCTTCGACCGTGGAATGCTGACGGTGAAGCTCTACCTGATGGCGGGCTTGCCTACGGAAACGGAAGAAGACCTCGCGGAGATGGTCGCGCTCGTCGAACGCATCAAGGACAGGATGCTCGAAGCGGGCAAGCGTTTCGGTCGCGTCGGTAAAATCATCCCGGCCCTAAACGGTTTCGTGCCGAAGCCGAACACGCCCTTTCAGTGGGAGCCGATCTGCGAAGAACGTGAGTTGAAGCGGCGTTTGAAGTGGCTGAGCAAGAATCTCGCTCGTATCCCGAACGTCGAAGTGCGTGTTATGTCGGCGCGCATCGCGCACGAGCAGGCGCTCTTCTCTTCGGGCGACCGCACCGTGTCGAAAGTCATTGAAGCGATGACGCGTACGCGCGGAGACTTGCAGGCTGCCCTGCGCGAGACGCACGTTGACCCGGCCCGACACACCGAGCGCATGCGTGCTTACGACGAAGTGTTGCCGTGGGAGATCGTGGACGCGGGCATCGGTCGCACCTTCATGGAACAGGAACACGCGCGCGCGCACGTCGTACGCTCCACTGCACCCTGCCCTTCCGTTGACACGTGCACGCGTTGCGGCGTCTGCCCGACGACGTGGCTCGCCGCCGCGTCACCCGCCCTCGTGCAACTCACGGGAAGAACGCCCGTCGCTGTCGCTGCGACGGCTTAGCAAAGAACGTTTCAAACGCATGAGAGGCGACGGGAGCGCATTCCCCATCGCCTCTTGTGTTATGGCGGACTGTTTTTTTGACTCAACCGGTAAGCGGATCAAATTGAATAATCGAGCACGAAAGTCTCGGTTGACCGGATGGCCTCTTCCCCGCCCTCTTTAATCTCCTACGGCCTTCATCAACTTTTTTGCTATGGATTGATGAAGCCGCTGCTCTTGACGGTGTGATCGAATTTGTACTCGTAAACGTAGCCGGGCAGGACGACGGGCCGCGCCCACTGGACGCGTGCCTGAAGTTGACCGTTAACGTTCTGCACGTTGACGGCCATGTCGCGCGGCACTTGATACTCGCCCGCGCTCGCGCGCAGTTGCGACTCGACCCATCCGGTCGTCTGTCCCGGCGGGTACGCGGCCTTGTTGATGGTCTCTTGCATGTGATCCTTGAACAGGTACGCCTGATACGCGACCGGCGCATACTGGTAGAGCGAGTAGCCGATTGCGAAGATCACAAGAATGACGATGATGAAGCTCAGGCGCGAGCCGCCCCGCTCGTCAGAGACGCCTGTTCTCCGTCGCCGTTCAAATGCTCTTTCCATCTTCAACGTTTCCTCACAAATGTTTTAGGAGTCGTGCTGCCGCCGCAGGGCCGCCCTGAGTGATTCTTTCAGGGCGTGCGTTGGAATGTCTCTTCCGCCCACGATGCGCGCGCGCCCTAACTCTTCCAACAGAACCCAACGCACCTCACCGCCGACCGACTTCTTATCGCCGCGCACCGCATGCAAAATCAACTTCGATTCGAGGTCGTCCGCGCGCGGCAGGAGACCGGCCAGATGCACGGCCTCGCGCAAAGATTCTAACTCCGTCGCTTCGAGCAAGCCTAGCCTGACGGAGAGTTCGGACGCCGCGAGCATCCCGTAGCCGACCGCCTCGCCGTGCCGGAAGCGCCTGTAACTCGTGACGGCTTCGAGCGCGTGCGCGACCGTGTGGCCGAAGTTGAGGATGCGGCGCGAGCGTGCGTCGGTGCGCCCGATGGCCTCGCGCTCGTCGCCCGCGACGATTTTCGCCTTGAACGCGCACTGCGCCGCGATTAATTCAACGAGACGATCCGTGCTTGCGCCTTCGCCGTCCGGCATCGTGCCCGCACCAGTCGTCCCGCCCGCTTCAACGTCGGCGAGAAATTTTTTCGTCCGCGTAAACAGGCGACGATCTCCCACCGCGCCCTGCTTGATCGCTTCGCACCACCCGGCCGTCAACTCACGCGCGGGCAAAGTCCGCAAAGTCTCCGTGTCAACGACGACGGCGCGCGGCTGATGAAAAGCTCCGACGAGATTTTTACCCGCGCGCATGTTAACGCCCGTCTTCCCGCCGGAGGAAGAATCTATCT
>JBAVPI010000257.1:0-8259 GCA_049692915.1 Pyrinomonadaceae bacterium | reverse complement strand
GCATACAGTATTTTAGCGCGAGATAAATATACAGAAGCAGCTTGCTCGGCGAAAGCTCATTAGGGTGGGGCTTTCGTCGAATTTAACATGGAGAACTCCTTCATGCCTGCGTCAGTTAATCATCGCCGCCCGATTCTGCTCGCACTTGCTGCCTCAGCCGGACTGACGGCCCTCATCATTGTGGGATCGCGCAACCTCGAACACTACGATGCAGCGCTCTTCGGTTACACGGTGGCGAGCGTGGTCGCCTTCGGCGCAATCGTCTTTCGTTACGTCATCTGGTTGCAGCGCCCGGCGACCCGGCGTTACTGGCTGCGCGGCTGGGAGTTATTCCGCGAACGCAAGAAATTGCTCACCAACACGAAGATCGCGGCTGAGACTGCGACGACAAACTTAATCGCCCAAAAATTCATCTTCAAGCGTGGTTCCACGCGGTGGCTGATGCACTTCCTCATCATGTGGGGCTGTGTCCTCTCCGCGTTGATTACATTCCCGCTCGTCTTCGGCTGGGTGCATTTCAAGCTGGAAGGCGCGCAAGGTTACCGCCCCCACGTCTTCGGCTTTCCGATGCCCTTGATGCAGGGGCGCGAGCTACTCGCATGGGTCACGTTTCACGCGCTTGATTTCACCGCGATCATGGTCATCGCGGGCTGCGCCATCGCCATCCACCGCCGCCTGCGTGACCGAGGGGCCATCGCGCTGCAACAGTACATGCTCGACTTCGTGCCGCACCTGCTCCTGATCTCTGTTTCGGTGACCGGTTTGATGCTGACTGTTTCGAGCCTGTGGCTCGCAGGCTACATGTACTACTTCATCGCGCTCACGCATCAGGCACTCGTGATTATGACGCTCTTCTACCTGCCCTTCGGCAAGCTCTTCCATGTCGTGCAGCGCCCCGCCTCAATCGGCGTCGAACTCTATCAACGTCGTTCGCGCGAGATGCCGCAGGCGGCCTGCGCGCGTTGCGGGACGGAGTTCATCGGGCAGATGTGGATTGACGATCTGAAGAAGGTGGTGGACGAACTGGGCTTTGATTACCGGATGGAGAACGGACGCCACCTACAAGACTACTGCCCGCGCTGCAAACGCATCATGCGGGGCTTGGCTTACGCTTCGCTGCCTGACCGCTATGAGAAAGTTTTTCAAGGCGAGAGAGCGGGGAAAGACTGATTCGCGTTTCACTATCTCGCTGGCTCAATGAGTCAACCTGTCAATAATTTAATGGTCTAATAAATCTATGGGTAAAGTCGGAAATTTAGAACAGATCGTCGAAGAATTCGGGCCGCACCTGCACGATGCCCCGTATGAGGGCTGGCGCGCTGACCGTATCATCGACAAAGTTGTGCCGACGCACTGTCCATACTGCGCTGTGCAGTGCGGAATGAACCTCCTCGTCGAAAACAATCATGTCGTCGGCTTCGAGCCGCGCTACGACTTCCCGGTCAATGAAGGTCGGCTATGCCCGAAGGGCGTCACCGCTTACCTCCAAGTTCACCATCCAGACAGGCTCCTTTACCCGCTCGTCAAAAGAAACGGTATGTTCGAGCGGGCGACGTGGGACGAAGCGCTCGACCTCGTCGTCTCTAAATTCAAGGAGCTTCAGGCACAGCACGGCAAAGATTCCATCGGCGTCTATTCCGGTTCATCTCTAACGACTGAGAAGACCTATTTGATGGGCAAGTTCGCCCGCGCCGGATTGGGAACGCGCTACGTCGACTATAACGGGCGGCTCTGCATGGTGTCGGCGGCGGCGGGCAACAACAAAGCCTTCGGCATAGACCGCGCCGCGAATCCCTGGGACGACATTCCGCTCGCCGAAGTGTTGCTAATTGCGGGCGCGAACTGTGCCGAAACTTTTCCCGTCCTGAATAAATTCTTGTGGCAGCAGCGCGACAACGGTGGAAGTTGGATTATCGTTGACCCGCGTGAAACACCCACCGCCCGACAAGGCGATCTTCATCTGCAACTCAAACCCGGAACTGATGTCGCCGTTGCGAACGGCATCCTGCACGTTCTCGTTAAAGAGAATCTTGTTGACGAAGCCTTCATCAACGCGCGCACGAACGGTTGGGATGAAACGAAGGCTGTGGTTGAAGGCTTTACGCCTGCCGTGGCCGCAGAGATTTCCGGCGTGCCCGCCGAAAGAATAGTGAAGGCGGCGCTCCTCTACGGTCGCGCGAAGACCGGCATGCTCATGCACGCGCGCGGCATCGAGCATCACACGAACGGCGTCAACAACGTCCTCTCCTATATCAACATCGTTCTGGCGACGGGCAAGATCGGTAAGCCCGGCAGCGGCTACGGCACGATTACCGGCCAAGGCAACGGTCAGGGCGGGCGCGAGCACGGGCAGAAGGCCGATCAACTTCCCGGCCAGCGCTCAATGCTCAACCCGGAACACCGTAGGCACGTCTGCCATGTATGGGGCTTGCCCGAAGAAGAGTTGCCGCAGGCGGGAGTCTCAGTCGTCGAGATGTTCGACAAGATGCGCGCGGGAGAGATTCGCGGGCTGCTCTCGATCTGCAATAACGTGATGATCTCTCTGCCGGATATCAACGCCGTACGCCGCTCGCTCGAAGGCTTAGATTTTTACGTCAACATAGATTTCTTCATGTCCGAGAGTTCGCGTTACGCGGACGTGGTGCTGCCCGGCTCGGCATGGAGCGAAGACGAAGGCGTGACGTGCAACAGCGAAGGGCGGGTCGTCAAAATCAATAAGGCGAACGATCCGCCGGGCGAAGCCAGACAGGATTGGTGGATCGTCCAGGAAATAGCGCGCCGCATGGGGCGCGAGAAGTATTTCAGTTTCAACAGCCCGCGCGAAATCTTCGACGAGTTGCGCGTCGCATCGCGTGGTGCTAACTGCGATTACTACGGCATCACATACGAAAAGATCGAAGCTAACAACGGCGTGTTCTGGCCGTGCCCGACGGAAGACCACCCGGGCACGCCGCGACTTTTCGAAGAGCGTTTCTATCACCCTGACGGGCGCGCGAGGTTCCACGCCGTCGAATACAACCCACCGGCGGAGACGCCCGACGATGAGTACCCGCTCATTCTTACGAGCGGACGTGTTGTCTATCAATACCTTTCAGGCAATCAGACCAGACGCATCGGCTTTCTTGTTCAGCAGTGTCCTGAGCCATATGTAGAGGTTCATCCTGAGACCGCGATGAAACTCAAGATCAACGACGGCGAGCGCGTCCGCGTGCGTTCACGTCGCGGCGAGGGCATCTTCCCGGTGCTCGTCGTCCGTACCATTCGACCCGATACGATCTTCATCCCGTACCACTGGGGCGAGGAACTCGCGGCGAACCAGTTGACGAACTCGGCGCTCGACCCCACGTCGAAGATACCGGAGTACAAAGCGTGCGCCGCGCGCATCGAGAAGATTCATTCGCGGACATTGCCGATTCTGGGCAAGCAGCGCAAAGGCGTCTCGCAAAGCGAAGTGAGAAGGGGGTAAGCGATGGAAGAGACGATGTTCATAGACCCACAGCGCTGCATCGGCTGTCGCGCGTGCGTCGCCGCGTGCCGCGAGTGCGCGACGCACAAGGGCTACACGATGATCTTCGTGGACTACCTCGACCGGGCGGAGACGACCGCGACGATGCCGACCGTTTGCATGCACTGTACAGAGCCGACGTGCGCACTCGTCTGCCCGGCGGACGCGATTAAAGTTTCGGAAGAGGGCGTCGTGATGTCGGCCTTGAAGCCGCGATGTCTAGACTGCCGCAACTGCGTCAACGCCTGTCCGTTCGGAGTGCCGAAGTACAACACGGAGATGCACCTTCAGATGAAGTGCGATATGTGCTACGACCGCTCCTCGGAAGGCTTGAAACCGATGTGCGCGAGCGTGTGCCCGACGGGCGCGATCTCCTTCGGCAAATACGAGCAGATCGTCCCCCTTCGTCGCACGAAGCCGGTCAACGTCCACGTCTTCGGCAACCAGCACGTCGAGACGAAAGTTTACTTGATGCTGCCGACCGACGCGGACGCCGTAAACGTGGATGGCTGCGGCGTCTTTGAGGGACAACTCTCGCTCACTGGGGAACAGCCGCAACAACCCGATACGGTCGAGTCGTGGATTGATACTCAGGTGGAGGGTTCGGACAAGAGTAATGAGTTCTGAAAATTCAAAATTATCTAACACGATGAGAGAAGTTCTCTCAGAACCAATATCCGATGAAGGTGATGTGCGCGCGGCGACACGTCCGCACCAGCATGACTTTCCTTATGATCGCGGCGAAGAGGCCCATGTCACGCGGCGGGAGTTTTGCAACTTCCTCGCTGTAACTTCAACCGCACTCTTCGTCGGTGCCGCGGGGTTCGCCGGCAAAGCGATGCTTGAGCGAAACGGCGCTGAACAATACACGCCAGCGAAAATTGAGGGGGCTGATGCGCTCGCGCCCGGTTCCTCTTTGAACTTCCGCTACCCGACCGAAGATGACACGGCGATACTCGTTCGCGCCGCCGATGGTCAATACTTCGCCTACGGTCAGAAATGCACACACCTTTCGTGCCCTGTTTATTTTGAGCGAGAGCATGGCCGTCTTGAGTGTCCCTGCCATGAGGGTGGGTTCGATGTTCGGACCGGCAATGTCTTGTACGGCCCCCCACCCCGCCCGCTAGACTCGATAGAACTTGAAGTGCGCGAGGGCGGGGAAGTATGGGCCACTGCAAGAAAGGCAGGAAGCGATGAGCATTCGGACTGAGACGACATTACCGAAGGGACAAAATGTTAAGGAAGCGCGAGTCTTAGGTGGGCAAGCGGCGGTGTGGCAAACGCGGCTCATCCTGCTCGTGATGATCAACGTCGCGCAGCTCTGGATTCTTTCGGCAACAGTGGAGGCGGCGCTCGCTCACCATTACCGTGTACTTCTGCCGCTCGTTATCTCATCAGCCATCTGTTGGTTGATTTCGCTCTCCATTATCTTCTGGTGGAAACCCGTCTCCCGTCGGTTCACGAGCACCGGATACATCCGCAACAAGCCTGAGTAAATACCGGAAATACAAATCAAGGAGAACACCACGCGCTGAAAAGCAAAATCATCGGCTTTCACAGAGACGAGCATGAGGACTGGCTGGGTCGCGGATTTGGAGTGCGGTCATCAGCAGCATGTCCGCCATAAACCGCCTTGGATGAATCGTCCGTGGGTGGAGATACCTGATGGTCGAAAATCAGGTAATGTTGCAAACATCACTTCAAGGTGCGAATGCTCTTCGAACATCTTTCGCTAAGCAGCTATTCCGAACAACGAAGCGACGAACTTAGCCTGCCCTTGTGCATCACTTCCGGCTAACCTTTTCACCTGACCTTTCCTCATCATCTTGACAGCTTCTACCCCTTCGAGAGTGCGTTCCGCAGTGTGGAAGCTCTTGAAGCACTGCGACGCTCGCACCTTCTTCTTAATGAAACGATGGTCTTGCTCAATTACATTATTCAGGTATTTCACTCGCCGCAGCTTCCAGTCCTGCGGCACAATCTTCTCCACCTGTGAAGTGCTGAATGCTTCTGGGTAAGATGCATTCTTATCGACAGAGATGGAGAACGGCAGGCGGCGATGCTCGGCTCTCATCATCTTCTTAAAGAATCGCTTTGCCGCGGAAACATCGCGTTTCGCGCCGAGCATGAACTCAATGGTGTTGCCTTCTTTATCGACTGCGCGATACAACTACTTGCACGCCTTCCCGACCTTGATGTTTGAGGGCTGGCGGTCGAAGCAATAACTTTGATCGCCAGCATGGGAGAAGTTTTTCCTTGACATGCCCCTTTCATAGAACACTGCCCTTTGAGTCGCCCTCTAAGGCCGTGTCTGCGGTTGATCCGATCTACCGCCTCCATAAGCCTCGCCCGTCGATCCGCCGCATCAGCCCTGCTGCCTCTGGACGTCAGCCACCATGTCGATAAGGAAGACGCCCGCCTTGTGTCAGCCCAACCCATGCTCGTGCTTTACTTTTAATGACGCCCCGGTGCTCAGCTGCTATACTGCCGGAAAGGACATGGTACTGCACAAAGGTGCCACCCTTAACTTACTTCACACGCCTCACGGGCCAAAGGTAGTACAAATGATTAAGCCCACCGTCTTCATCATCTACAGCCACATGGACGAAGAGTGGAAGGATCGGGTTGTCAATCACCTCGGCGTGCTGCGCGACCAAGGGCTGATTGAGATATGGGAAGACAGGCAAATATCGGCGGGCGCGGACTGGCACGCAGACATTCAAGCGGCCTTACACGCGGCCACTATTGCCGTCCTTTTGATTTCCGCTAACTCTCTGACCTCGGACTACTTTTTGCACGCCGAGGTAGCACCGCTGATCGAGAGGGGGGCGAAGGAGGGCGTGCGCGTCTTCCCGCTCGTAGTCGAGCCTTGCGCGTGGCAGACCGTCCCATGGCTCCGCCAGATGAACCTGCGGCCTAAAGACGGGCGGCCGCTGTCGGCCGGGGATGAGCATCAGATCAACGTAGACCTTGCCGCGCTGGCGGAAGAAATCTACCTGCTCGTCAAACGAGCCGCTTCGACCTCAATCGAACAGTCTTTCGTCCCACTCAATCCCGACGACATCGCCGTCGCGCGCTTGCCCGACAGGAGCCGGGAACTGTTCGGGCGTGAACTCGAAATGGAGCTGCTTGACGGCGCGTGGGCTGACCGGGATACAAACGTCATCAGCATCGTCGCGTTCGGCGGCGTGGGCAAGTCGGCGCTCGTCAACCACTGGCAGCATAGGATGGGGCGGGACCACTATCGGGGCGCGGAGAAGGTTTACGCCTGGTCGTTCTACCGACAGGGCATGAGCGGGAACGGCGTTTCCACCGACGAGTTCATTACCAAGGCACTGGATTGGTTCGGTGATGACCCCGCAAGCCAAGGCTCCCCGTGGGGCAAAGGCGAGCGTCTGGCGAAACTCATAAAAAAACAGCGCACGCTTCTCATCCTGGACGGGCTTGAGCCCCTTCAGGAACCACCCGGCAACGCCCCGCGGGACGGCATGTTGAAAGACCAATCGATGATCGCACTGTTACGAGGATTGGCTAACGTCAACCCGGGGCTGTGCGTCATCACGTCGCAGCTACCCGTTAGCGACCTCGACGACTGCCAACTCTACAAGGCGCGGCGCATTAACCTCGAACACCTTTCGCCGAAGGCGGGGGCCAGATTGCTTGAGGAGGGGGGCGTCGTAGGTGAGAAGGGCGAGTTACAGCAAGCGTCCATCGAGTTCGGTGGACATGCCCTCGCCCTGACGTTGCTCGGCAGCTACCTCAGGATCGTTTACGGGGGGCAGATCGCCCGCCGCGATGGTGTCGATATTTTGAAGGAGGACGAGGAGCAGGGCGGCCACGCCAGCAGGGTGATGGCGGCTTACGAGCGATGGTTCACGGGGCGTCCGGAACTGGCAGTGCTGCGGATGATCGCCCTCTTCGACCGCCCCGCCGAGGGGCCGGCCATCGCCGCACTCCGCGCAAGGTCAGACATCCCCAACCTGACCGAGCCTCTGAAAAATTTGAGCGAAGAAGATTGGCAGCGGATGCTCGATAGGCTACGCAGGGCGAAACTCATTGCGGAAAAAGACCCGGACGACCCCGAGGTCCTAGACGCTCACCCGCTGGTCCGTGCGTTTTTTAAGAAGCAACTCAAGCAGCAATACCCCGACGCCTGGCGCAGAGGAAACGATCAGCTTTTCGAGTATCTCAGCGGCGCGGTCGAAAACCGCCCGGAGACTAAAGAGAAGATGTATTTTCTCTACAGGGCGGTATCACATGCTTGCCGAGCTAATCGCCACAGGTGGGCGTTCGCCAAGGTGTATTACGACCGTATTCAAAGACGCCGGGAGTTTTTCGCTCCGAGCAAGCTGGGGACTGTCGGTGCCGATGTCGCCGCTCTCTCCTGTTTCTTTGATGTCCCTTGGATAAAGCCCGTGGCAACAATCACGGGAAAGTGGAAAGCCCTCCTGTTTGGACAGGCCGGTTATCGGCTCTGGATGGATGGCAGATTGGAGGAAGCCGTTACCCCCATGAGGGAGGCTTTAGAGGCTGACGTTAACCGGGGTGCTTGGAGCTATGCCTCAATCGATGCGGATAGCCTCGCTTCCATCTGCATGTCCCTCGGCGATTTAACCCAAGCCTTAAATAAACCCGAGTCTTGAGTTGGTCAGGCAGAAAGCAGTCCGGCCTGACAGAGGTTGTAGTTCAGGAGTTTGAGCTTGACCGTATTCCACAGCCCCGTCCACGAGCGGCTGAACACCCGGTCGATGAAC
>JBAVPI010000256.1:0-1795 GCA_049692915.1 Pyrinomonadaceae bacterium | reverse complement strand
TGTCCAACCCGACTGCAAGTGCGTCGGCACGCGCGCGCAGCAGCGCATCCATCGCCGCCGGCTGCAACTCGATTTGCACTCCGGCCAACGTCTCGGAGCGCCACGTCGCTTGATGCTGGAAGGCCGCCACCTCACTCTCGCTCGCGAAGACGCAGGCGCGCGGGGGTTCGACGCAAGCGTCTGCGACAAACATCGCACCGTACTCGGCGAGCATGCGCCGCGCCACCGCGTCGTCCGTCTGGCAGAACTCATTCAAGCTTAGTTCACGACGCGCAAGCGCACGTCTGAGCGCATCGTCAAACGGCGTCGGCGCGTCGGCGCGTGGCGGCGGCCCGTCGCTGCGTGACAGATCGTCGCTGCCGCCCCGTTTATCTTTCTTCTCGTTCGACAAGCTCGGAAAGCCTCTCTCTCCTGTGGCCTCGACCAGCCGCCGGACTTCGTTCGTTTGGCGGCGAATGCATGATAGAGAGGGAGCCTGAGTCGGTCAAACGCGGCGCGTTAACGAAGCGTCGGGCGGTTGATGTATGCTACGCCACTGGCCGCAGCGTGTTTGACGCAACGATGGCGACGGGATGCGAAGAGATGAGCCGGATCATTAAATTTAGAGAGACGCTGGCGATGTATCGCAGGCACGGTTGGAGTCTGGCGGGCGTCCTGATGTGCGCCGCATCGCTCGCCGAATTGCGCGAATCCGTGGGGGGCGTCGTCGGGGACGCGCCGGGCTTTGAAGATGTGACGGTCGAGGAATCGCCTTTCGACGCGATGTGGTTGACGCGCCCCTCAGAGGGCGGGCGCGAGGCGTGGGAGTTGCGGCTCGTCGCCGACACGCCCTACGCGCTTTTCGAGTTGTTCGAGCCGGACGAAGAGGAAGAAGACCGCGCCGACGTGCGCCGCGAGATGGAAGCGCGCATGCGCGAATATGTCGCGCCCGAAGGTTAGTTGCTGCGGCCTACTTTGACCGGAATCTCCAGCCGCGCGCCGTCGCGCATCACCGCGGCGTTGACGGTGCTGCCGGGCACGGCCTCGTAAATCCGCAGGCGCAGGTCGCCCTCGGTGCGAACCGGTTTTCCGTTGAAGTCCGTCACGATGTCGCCTTCGTGGAGACCGGCGATGTCAGCCGGGCCGTTACGATCCACGCTGGTCAGTTCGACACCGTAGAGATTCGAGTTCGGCACACGCACCCTGTCAAAGTTACTCACGCCGATGCGTCCCTGCCCGCCGGGTCGCTCGTTGAGCGGCGTCAACCCGCGAAAACTCTTTTCCGAGATCGTCGTCAGCACCGTCTTCAAATTCGGCACACCGTCGCGCGTGTAGATGACCTCCACGCTCTTGCCCACAGGCGTCGAGGCGAGAAAGTCTCGCATCGCGTCGTCGTCGGCAACCTGTTTACCGTCGAAGCTCGTGATGATGTCGCCGCCGATCAGCCCGGCAGCCTCGATGGGCGTGCCCGGTGCGGCGATGCCTTCGATCATCGCGCCGCCGCCCTCCGCCGTGTCGAAGCCGTCCACGCCGAGGAAGGACTGCGGTACGCCGACGTTAATCTGGATCGGCCTGACGCGCAGACCCCGGACGCCGCGCGAGATAACGCCCGTCGCCGTCAGGATCGCGATGCTCAGGATCATCCACATCATCCAGTTCATACGCATGGGACGGCAGAAGCGCGACCAGTTCCACCACATCGAAGACGGGCGGGATTGCTTGACCGGTGCGCCATAAGCGCCCACGGGCGCGACCGCTCCCCACTGCTGCTGCTGCTGTCCCGGCATCGTCGCACGCGTCGGCGGCGCTTCTGCGG
>JBAVPI010000255.1:0-3646 GCA_049692915.1 Pyrinomonadaceae bacterium | reverse complement strand
CCACTACCCCGTTACAGCAAGCTTGTCATTCGCCAGTGTTTTGAGCTAAGTTGTAGTCCCGTGAATCACACGGTCTCACAAACACCAATTCCAAACATCGTCGCCGTCATCCCTGCACGCTACGCTTCGAGCCGTTTGCCGGGGAAACCGCTGCTGAAAATCGCCGGACGCGCGATGATCTTGCACGTCTTGGAGCGTGCCCTCGCGGCGGATTGCATCTCGCGCGCCTTCGTCGCGACCGACGACGAGAGGATTTACAACGTCGTGCGCGCGGCGGGTCACGATGCTTTGATGACCGGCACGGAGCACGCGAGCGGGACGGATCGCATTGCGGAGGCGGCGTCGTTGATCGAAGACGCAGACATCATCGTCAACGTGCAGGGAGACGAGCCGCTCATCGCGCCCGCGACGATTGACCGTGCGGTGCAGGCGTTGTTGGAAGACGAAACGTCGAGCGTCTCGACCACGTGCGAGGCGATTGAGAGCGCGGCGGATGTGTTAAGCGCGGATGTCGTCAAGGTCGTGACGGACGTGCGCGGGCACGCGCTCTATTTTTCACGCTCGCCCGTGCCGCTTCCGCGCGAAGCCGTGCGGCGTCACGGTTCGCTCGCCTCGGCGCTCGACGCCGAACCTCAACTCGTCGCGTTCTTTCGCAAGCACACGGGGCTTTATGTTTACCGCCGGAGCTTTTTGTTAGAATACGCGCGCTGGCCTCAAACCCCGCTCGAACGCGCCGAATCGCTCGAACAACTGCGCATCCTTGAGCATGGTCACAGGATTCGCGTCGTCGAAGCGGCCTCGGTGTCAATCGGCGTTGATACGGAGGACGATCTCAGGCGCGTGCGAGACATGTTGGAGACGGCAACAGACACAGAGGAACAAGATGCCTAAATACATATTCGTGACCGGCGGCGTGGTTTCAAGTCTCGGCAAAGGGCTGGCGGCGTCTTCCATTGGCTGCCTGCTCGAAGCGCGCGGCCTGAGCGTGACGCTCATCAAGCTTGACCCTTACATCAACGTTGACCCCGGCACGATGTCGCCGTTCCAGCACGGCGAAGTTTTCGTGACGGATGACGGCGCGGAGACTGACCTCGACCTCGGCCACTATGAGCGCTTCACGCACGCGCGACTCTCGAAGGGAAACAACTGGACGACCGGGAGAATCTATCTCTCCGTCATCGAGAAGGAGCGGCGCGGCGATTATCTAGGCAAGACCATACAGGTCATCCCGCACATCACCGACGAGATTAAGATGGCCGTGCGCGCCGCCGCCGAAAAGGACAACCCGGACGTGGTGCTCGTCGAGATCGGCGGCACTGTGGGCGACATCGAATCTCTGCCGTTCCTCGAAGCCATCCGCCAGATGGGGAACGAGGAGCGACAGAACGGCGAATGCGGCGCTCTCTTCGTACACCTCACGCTCGTGCCCTACATCGCCGCCGCCGGTGAATTGAAGACGAAGCCGACGCAGCATTCCGTCCGAGACCTGCGCGAGATCGGCATCGCCGTGGACATTCTCCTGTGCCGCTCCGACCGACCGCTCTCGCGCGACCTGCGCTCGAAGATCGCGCTTTTCTGCAACGTCAACGAGAACGCCGTCATCACCGCCGAAGACGTGGACACGATTTACGAAGTGCCGCTCGCGTTCCACGAGCAGGGCCTCGATAACCTGATCGTCTCGTCCCTCAATTTGACGGAGCGTGCGCCGCAGAGCGACTTGAGGGCATGGCGCGAACTCGTCTCGACCGTCCGCGATCCTTCCAACGGCTCGGTGAGCATCGGCATCGTCGGCAAGTACGTTGAGCTTGAAGACTCTTACAAATCTCTGCGCGAGGCGCTGACGCACGGTGGCGTGGCGAACAATCTGCGAGTGGTCGTGCGATGGGTCGAGTCCGAGAGCTTGATGGGCGACGACTATGAAGAGCGCCTGAGAGATTGCGACGCCATTCTCGTGCCCGGCGGCTTCGGCAAGCGCGGCGTCGCGGGGATGATCCGCGCCATCTCTTACGCGCGCCGTTCTCGCACGCCTTACTTCGGCATCTGTCTCGGCATGCAGACGGCGGTTATCGAATACGCGCGCGCGATGTGCGGACTCTCCGGCGCGGACTCGACAGAGTTCGACGCGGAGACGCCGTACCCGGTCATCTTCAAACTTCGCGACCTCGTCGGCGTCGAAGAGTTGGGCGGCACGATGCGTCTGGGGGCGTGGGCTTGCAGGCTCTCGCCCGACAGTCTCGCGCGCGAAGTTTACGGCGGGAGCGCGGAGATCGGTGAGCGTCATCGTCATCGTTACGAATTCAACCCCGAATTTCGCGAGACGTTGGAGCGGGCCGGATTGATTTTCAGCGGCGAGTCGCCGGACAAACGTTTCGTCGAGATGGTTGAACTGCCGCGCGACGTTCACCCGTGGTTTCTGGGATGCCAGTTTCACCCTGAATACAAGTCGAAGCCGCTCGCCGCGCATCCCCTGTTCGCCTCGTTCGTCCGCGCCGCACATGAAAACAGGATGCGCGACGATACCTCGCACGAGGAAACCGGCGAAGCCGAAGCCGCTCCGACGCACGAGCGCGCGCAGGTCGTCGCCGGAGACGATTGAAAGCGCGCACGAGTTTCGTCGAAAGCGTGCGCCGGTTTTGTCAAAAGCGCGCGAAAGCTTCGGACATTTTCAACCTTTTTTGGTAATCTGGATTAACCCCGAATTGGTTTTCAGAAGCCGTGGTGTCGCCGCGAGGCCGCTTTGACGACACCGGCGAAAAATTTTCATAGTCGTGGCCGGATTAAATCTCAGCCGTGCTGCTCTGAAGGGAAGGGAAACAAGATGAACGAGACTGAAGAGAACGAGTTGAACGAGACCGAAGGGTTGGACAAGGCGTGGGGCGGCGTAACGCTGCCCTCCGAGTTGGAGAGTCCGAACGAGAAGCTTGAGGGGCAACCACCGGCAGGTTCGACACTGCCGGGCGTGGAAAATCCTGAGAGCGAAGAGGTCAAAAAAGAGATCAACCCGAACACGGAATAACAGCGAAGTCGCCGGTTGCCGCGCGCGAGTTTCGCCACGATTCATCGCCGGGTGGCGATCTCGTCGTCTCTTCGTGAGGCCGCGCGAATCGCTTTCGCGTTTCGACTCGCACGCGACGCGCCGACATTGTTTATGCTCGAATGTCCCACATGCGGTCGGCGGTACGACGCAGGCATCACGTCCTGCCCGGAGGATGGGACGCCTCTGCGCGCCGACTCGACCCTCGCCGCGGATATTCCCGTTGACCCTCTCATCGGTCGCATCCTCGATGATAAGTATCGCCTCGACGCGCCGCTCGGCGAGGGCGGCATGGGCACGGTCTATCGTGCGACGCACCTGCTCATCGAGCGCCCCGTCGCCGTCAAGGTGCTCAACTCGCGTCTGGTGACGGACGAGGCGGCGCGCGAACGTTTCCGGCGCGAGGCGCGTGCGGCGGGTCGTCTGCGTCACACGAACGCCGTGGCCGTGACGGACTTCGGCGAGACGCGCGACGGGCTGGTTTACATCGTCATGGAGTTGCTTGAGGGGCGACCTCTGCGCGAATTGCTCGCGCACGAAGCGCCGCTCGAACCTGCGCGTGCCGTCTCCATGATGTTACAAATCGCCGCCGCCGTCGCCGCCGCGCACGAG
>JBAVPI010000254.1:0-3631 GCA_049692915.1 Pyrinomonadaceae bacterium | reverse complement strand
GCGGCTCGTTGCTCGGCGGATTGATCGGCGGCAAGAAGGGCGCGGCCATCGGCGCGATTGCCGGCGGCGGCGGTTCGGCGCTCTACACTTACAAGCTGCGTAAGCGCAATCGTCGCTACTAAGCGGTGACGTGAGCGATTAGTCGGTGACGTGAGCGATGAGAAATAAGTTGAAGACAGACGCGTTACGCGCGGCTTTATTTCTCGCCATCATCGTCTTCATTCAATGGGCAGTCCTGCCAACCGGTGGGGCTGCCCATCTGTTTTCGTCTCAACGTGGACGGGCGAAGGGCGCGCGTCCTTCGTCTTCAAAGAGTCGGGCCATCGTCGGCTCAGAGCCTTCAACGGCAGAGACGCTGCCCGCGCGACCAACGGCGGAGACGATGCCCGCGCCCGCGCGACTTCATGAGACGGAGGGACGCGGCCTGCTCGTCAAAGTGTGGGTCAACGGAATCGGTGATTTCAACTTCGCACTCGACACGGGGGCGGGTGCGACGATTCTCTCGCCGCGCGTGGCCGGTGCGGCTCAAGTCGAAGTCGAGAGCGGAGCGCGCGGGATAGAAGTCGGCGGCCTGAGCGGTTTGAGCGTCGCCGGTGGGCGCAAGGCTTTTACACACAGCATCGCCGTCGGTACATCCGAAAATTTTTTGCCTTCGCAGGGTCTCGTCATCGTGGCCGAAGGTCTGCCGCCCGACGCTGACGGCATCCTCGATCCGACGGAAGTATATGCGCCGCTCGGCTACGTCATTGACCTTCCGGGCGGCGAGTTGAGCGCGTTCGATCCGCGCCGCTTCCCCGTGCGCTTGGCGGAGGCGCAACGCGACGCGGCGATTGTGCCGTGGTTGACGGACGGCAGCACTCGTCGTCCCTTCGTGATGCTCGGCGAGGGACGCCGCGCGCTGCTCGATACGGGTTCCGGCCTCGGCCTCGCCGTCAACGAATCTTCCGCCGGAGCGTTAGGCATTGCCGTTGGCATCGGCGCAAGAGAACGCGATTCGACGAGAGATTTAGCAGGCGGACGCATCTCGTCGCGCAGAGTGTCGGCGGCGACCGTACACATCGGCGCGCTGGTTTTGCGCGGCGTCCCGACCGATGTGCTGCTGAGCGCGCAGAGGGACGCGCCCGTGCTGCTGGGACGCGACGCGCTCCGGCCCTTTCGCATCACGTTCGACCCGCTCAATCGGCTCATCATGTTCGAGTCGTTATAAAATCTCGCATGCGTTTACTGATTCGGGACGCTCAAACTCACTTCACCCGCTCATAACTTTCAAGTAAAACTTCAAGCGACTGATTAACAATAACATTGACAACGCTTACGGGCGTGGGTAACATTGCGCAGGCTCCGTCCCCGCCACTTTTGCGAAAGTGGCTTTCGATAATTTTTCAATCTCCGTGAGCGCATCAGGCCGGTTCGACCTCTGCAAGGAAAGGCGCGAGAAATAGATGAACTCCGCGGCCATTCTCATCCCCGAAAAACTCTTTTTTAAGATCGGAGAGGTTTGCGACATCACCGGCGTGCAGGCGCACGTGCTGCGATACTGGGAGTCTGAATTTCCGATGCTCGCGCCGCAAAAGAATCGCGCGGGGCAGCGCACGTACCGCAAGCGCGATGTGGAGATGGTGCTGCGCATCAAGGAACTGCTCTACGAAGATCAGTACACCATCGCAGGCGCAAAGAAAAAACTGACGGGCGACCTACGCGGCACGAGCAAGCTCAAGGTGGTGACGCCGGAGATGACCGCGCAGTCAATGGCGAGTGCGCCGCAACTCGTGCCGTCGCCAGCGCCCGATGCCGTGCCAGTCTCTCAAAGCCGCACGACGTTTGAGGAAGACGAAGAACCTCATGATGAAGAGCCTGAACTGTCGGGCGAGAGACGCGAAGCCCTGCGGCGTCTGGGTGAGCAGATGCGCGAGTTGCTGTCGCTGCTCGACGCGGGCGAAGCGCGCGCTCGCACGCCGCGCAAATAGTTAAGGCGACGCGCCGACATCCCAACACTCTCACGCGTCATTTGACCAAATAATTTTTTCCAGACATACTGAGGTCGCAGTCCGAACGGGATGTGGCGCAGCCTGGTAGCGCGCACCCTTGGGGTGGGTGAGGCCCCGAGTTCGAATCTCGGCATCCCGATACGAGAAAGGCTTTCAACTTGACGGTTGAAAGCCTTTTCTCTTTGGACACACTCAAAATCAATTTTCAGAAACGTTTGACACCGGCGGGCGACGGCGGCGTCGCGTTGCTCTTGGACTGTACCGACGCCTGTGCCGGAGCGCCGGTTCGGTCGGTGAAGCCTCCTGCGAAAGTGATGACGCACATCGTGCCGAGTTGGTGCGTGCCGCAGGCGACGCCCGCGACCTTGTAGGCGGGATCGAAGATGCGTTTGCGATGACCCCGGTTCGCCACGCCGTCGTCCACGATGAGCGAAACGACACGGTCGCGCGCGCTGTCGTTACCGTAAGAGAGATTCTCGCCGACGGGCGCGTTCCACGCCCCATATCGCTCAATTCGCTGCTCGCAAAAACTGCCGTCACCGCCCTTGTGTCCCGTGACGCCGGACGTTCCCTGATCGCCGACAAGGACGCGCGCGCCCGAACACATCCCGCGCGACATCGCGAGTTGTGAAACCGGCGCAGTCGAGCGTAAAAAACTCGCCGCCTCCTCAACCACCGCCACACCTTCCTGCGTCGTCATCGTCAGACGCTCCGCGAGCTTGAACTCTTTGCCGTTAAAGCGCGGCTTCAACCCGTCGAGATAGGCGGCGTAGGCGGCGGGGTTGGTGCGTGCGCGGTTAATCTCCTGAAGGATTTCCGTCTCAAGAATTGATGCGTCGGAGCCGCCGGAGGTCGGCCCTTTCTGCGCGCCCGTTCGTGCGACGGGCAGCGCGCAGAGGGCGGAGAAAGAGCACGCGATGAGAAGAAGTGCGCGAAGGGGAAAGCGGCGCATGGAGGGAATCCTTTCGTGTCAGACTATTGTCGTAGCTTTCAAATGTAGTTGGTTACGGATGCTGTCGCGAGGGGTCGAACTCTTAAACGCGAATGTTTTTATGCCAGACGGGTCGTTAAAGTCAACGGCAAAACGGCGTGCCTGTCATCGGGCGCGGCTGGCGGATTGAGCGCATTGACGAAATCACGCCAATGCACACGGACGAATCATGTCAGGGCACGCGCCCTTACGAGCCGGGGCGTACATCCTTTTGAGCCTGCGTGTGAGCGTGCTCTATTTCGTCGCGGGACTCTGGCCGATGAGTTGGAGAAGTTTGATGGCCGAGTCGGGGTTCAGCGTTTTGAGTGCCCCTGCCTGCTCGATGGCCGCGTCGCGTTGGCCCGTCTTCAGCAGGACGAGGCCGAGACTGTAGCGCGCGTCCGCGTCAGACGGGTTGAGCTTGAGGGTCTGACCGTAAGCCTCAATCGCCTCGTTCGCGCGGTTCAACTTGCCATAGGCGTTGCCGAGGTTGAAGTAAGCGTCCGGGTCGTTCGGCTTGAGTGTGAGTGCTTGACGAAACGCCTCGACCTCTTCGTCATACTTGCCGAGGGCATCGTAGGCGTTAGCCAGATTGAAGTAGGAATCCGCGTCCTTCGGATTCAGTTTGACGGCCTGACGATACGCGTCCACCGCCTGCCGGGTCTGCTTTAAC
>JBAVPI010000253.1:0-1847 GCA_049692915.1 Pyrinomonadaceae bacterium | reverse complement strand
CTCAACATGCGCGAGAAGATGGACGCGATGCAGCGCGAGTTCGAGCGTTTCTTCGCATACCTTCAGGCGCACGCCGAAGAGTTTTCGCACTTCACCGAAGTCCCGCCCGCCGAAGAGGGCGCGCTCGTGCCCGCCTCTCGCAGCGCCACCTTGCAGAGACGGCGCGGCAACACAAACCAGCGAAGTTGACGCGCGCGGATTGGCAGCTACTTGCGATTGAAGTCTCGGCCTCGACCCGGAAGTCGAGCGGATGCGCGACGAAAGTTAAGCGGATGCCTGATGAAAGTTAAGCAGACACGCGACGAGGCTTGAGCCTCATCCGATTGTCGAATCGCGTATGTCTCGCTCCGCGGCCTTGGTCTGCGACGGATCATTCGGGTCGGCCAACTCTGCAAAACGTTTGTAAGCTGCGGCGCTCGCGGGCGCTTGACCCACGATGAGCCGCGCGGCCACGATGCCTGCCCACACGGCAACGAACCCGACGATGAGGCTCAGCGTCACGTTCAGGAAAGCGGGAAGATAATCCTTATCTTCGACGAGCCGGGCCGTCTCGTATTCAAAAGTCGAGAAGGTCGTGTACGCGCCGACGAACCCGACGGCGACTGCCAGCCGCAGGTGCGCGTTGAGTTGAATGCGTTCCGTCACGAGCGTGAGAAAGAAGCCGATGACGAAAGAGCCTGTGACGTTGATGACGAAGGTCGCGGTGGGAAAAGGCGCGGCGACTCTCGACAGCAAGACGCTGCCGCCGAGGTAATAACGCAGTACCGCGCCGAGTGCGCCGCCCGCCGCCACCGCCAGATATTTTGTCAGAGTTTCCACTGTAGCCCCCTCTTCCCAGACTTCTTCGCCCGCGTCAAAAAGCGAAAGACCCCTTCCCGTGCGCCACGTGAATCAAGCGCGCGGAAAGGAGTCATCAATCCCTCTAACCGGGATGGTTACGACGGCGAACCCCATCGCCCTTAAATTGCATGACATTCTACACGTCGCGGTGACGACTCTTCAACGCGAAAATTTTGGGGGCGAAGTAGCCCTTCGAGCGGCGCGATTTTGTGAACAGTCGCCGTCGAAATTTAACTCTTGCGCACGCTTTCGTCCGGTGATAAAGTGCGCGTCCTGCCACACGGTTTCACTGATGCTTCGCACGCCTCATCTCTCGCTCTGGCGGCATCAAATCTGCAAACAACTCGCTGAGTAAAGCGAAGCGCCACCCCGGTCAAAACGCATACGCCGTGCGTGGAGCTTTCGCGTCCGGACAGGCGCGCGCTACACGCGACAAGTTTTCTCACACACCTCGTCAGGGAGACTTTGAAATATGATGCGCCTCACTCTCAACTCTCTTCTTCCATTCATCTTTTCCATTGCCGTCTCATCGCTCAACTGCTGCGCCTTAAGCACGAGCGCCGCGCCGCGCGCGCAGGATTTGGACGACGTTTCAATCAACGGGAGCGTCTTGGACGAAAACGGCGCGACCGTGCCCGGCGCACGCGTCACGGCCACTTTGACGGCGACGAAAACGGAGCGGGCAGTCGCGACCGGCAGCGACGGGCGCTATCGCATCGTCGAGTTGGAGGCGGGCACTTACGTCGTGCGCGTCTCCGCCGCGGGCTTCGCCGTCGAAGAGCGTGCGAATCTCTCGACAGTCGCCGGACAGAACGTGCGGCTCGATTTCACGCTCCGACCGGCAGGCGTGTCGGCGGAGCAGATTGTTGTCGGCGAGCAGGACGCGCCGCTCTTGGACACGACCCGCACGGTGACGGGCGGCACGGTGACGCGTGAAGAGATCGAGCGCCTGCCCGTCAACACGCGCTCGCCGTTTGACCTGATCTTCACGCTGCCCGGAGTGACGG
>JBAVPI010000252.1:0-2512 GCA_049692915.1 Pyrinomonadaceae bacterium | reverse complement strand
GTGCACGTCGCGAGTGTAACATACGGCGCGCACCCCGCTGCGAGAGTCGTTGATTCGTAGCGCCCTCTTCAGAACATCGAAATGCTACTCAGAGAAGGGGCGGCTTTGTGGCGTCCACGGGAGGCGGCGTGGTGGTGGCCGTGGCGAAATCAACCACCTGACTGACTTGAATCCCGTTTAATGTTCTGCTCTGCGGCTCGAAAGTATGCTTGTCGCTCGTCGGCGTGATTGTGTAAGTGGCGCTCGGCGATTCGACGGTAAAGCTGTAACGCCCACTGGCATCCGTTCGTGTCGAGATGGGCGGCGCGAGAACCCCTCTTGCTCTCCCAATCGCGGCCAGCGGATTAGTCCTCAACTGAACCTCTACATCGGGCATGACGATACGAGTCTCGCCGAAAGTCACCTTACCGCTAATGGTCAAAACCTCTTTGAAGTTCTGTATCTGATCACCGCTCAGATTATCAATTGCCAGCGTCGCCGGAAGAAAGCTGACTCCCGCGCCCGCCGCCTTCAGCGTGTACTGCCCGGCCGCCAGATACTTGAAAGCGTATTCGCCGGCAGCATCGGTGATGATTTTGACTTGCAGGGGCGGGCCATCCGCTCTGCTTCTCGATAACGTGACCTCGACTCCCGTCATAGACTTGCCGTTACCCGCCGTCACCTTTCCGCTGATGCTGTAGCCGCCGACAAATCCGAACGGTTGATTGTAGTTCAAATCGCTCTTTGAACGGCTCGGCGGGTCGAAAGTGAAGCCTTGTTTTGAAGGCGTGGCGGTGCAAGTGCTGCCCGGCGGAAAGAGGGTGGCGAAGTAATACATCCCATGCTCGTCGGTGATCTGTTCCGTCTCGACGAACTGAGGCGGGAGCGACGGTGTACACTGCAATACCACTTTCACGCCGGGCAGCGGCAGGCGTGGAGTCGTAAAGTTATCCTCTATGTGCCCGCTGATGTGATGGCCGCCGACGAAGTCCACCTGCACGGAATTGCTCAAGTTGTTGACGGCTTGCGATGCCCGATCAAAATGCATCCCGTCTTTGGCCGGGGTGACGACGTAGGAAAAGCCCGGCGCGAGATGTTTGATGAGATAGTTGCCCCCGGCATCGGTTTGCGCGACGAGTGCGGTGCCGGTGTTCGTCGAGTCGGTCACGGTAAGTTTCACTCCGCTGAGCGGATTGCCGCGAACGTCCGTCAAGCGTCCGTTGATTTGATAACCGGCGACAAAGTTGACGTTCTCTTTCGGGGCCGTCAGCACAGGCTCCGTGTAGATGATATATGGTTCGACGTGGAAACCTGTCGAGTTCGCGGGCGTCAACACTTCAATGCTGTAGTAAACACCCGCCAGCGTCTCGGTCATGTTGTAATTCCCGCCCGAATTAGTTTGCGACGTGCTCGTCGTGCCGATGTTGGCGTCGCTCGATTTCCAAGTGGCCCTGACGGTGACATCCCTGACGGCGCGTCCTCCTGAATCTTTGACCTGCCCCGTGACCGCAAACTTTTTGCGCTTCGCCACGAAATTCTGATTGGGAAGGTCTTGAAGCAGCGTGCCGAGAATCAGGGTTGGCGGCTCGAAGGTGAAATAATCATGCGAAGGCTCGATGGTGTAGCCCCATCCTTCCGGCTGCGACATGATGTAGGTGCCGTCATCCATTGTTTGATAGACGACGGTGCTTCTCACTCCGTTCAGCAGCATGTTGAGCCGCACGCCCGCAGCGGGGTACGCAGGTTGTCTTAAGAAAGCCGCGACCATGATTGCGCCGCTAATCGTATGCTTGATTCGTTGTGCCGTGCTGCCGAGGGTGATGTCCGAGAGGTCGGCGGCTGTTGCCACGTTGGGCGGCGTATCGAGCGTCGGTGGAAAGAAGCGGTAATACTGCTTGGCGAAGCTGACGGTGTAATCGCGTCCCGTCTTCAAGCCGTCGAAAACATACTTGCCGTTTTCGCCCGTCACACCTTCCTTCGGTGCTTCCAGCCCGTCCTTGCGGCTCAAGGTCACAGTCACGCCGCTCAGAGGCTGTGCGCTGGCGGCATCGTCAACGACTTGAACCGTTAACTTTCGTGTGATTCGGGATGCCTGAAAGTTTACTTCCGTGTTGCCGCCGAGCAGAGGGATAGAAGAAGTCTGCGGCGTGAAACGGTAGTAGAGATGCGCGGGCTGCACACTGTATTGACGACCGGCGGGCACGCCTTCAAATCTGTACATGCCTTTGTTCGGGGCCTGTGTGCCGGTCTGCACGGTTTGCTGAACGGATGTGCCGAGCAGCAGCCGGACGGATATGTCGGGAACCGGCAAGCTACTGCCGAAGTCCAACGTGCTCACCAGACCGTTAATCGCAAACGCCTGATGCGTTAAAGCCAAGTTCACCGTTTGATTGTTGATGCCGCCGGGGACGGCCACGGCGGGCGACGATGTGTGCCAGAGTTTGGCGACCGTCAGAGCATAGTTCAGCCCGTTACCGGCGCGAATATTATTGAAGCTGAACATGCCGTTAGCGTCGGCGGTGGTATTACGCCA
>JBAVPI010000251.1:0-2124 GCA_049692915.1 Pyrinomonadaceae bacterium | reverse complement strand
GCCGCCGCGCGATGGTCTTCGACGGCCCGCCTCATGTTTTGGAAGAAAGACAATTCCTCGCGCGCCGCCGCCGCTTGCTTCTGTACGACCGGGTTATCGGCAGCGGAGAGATACACGTCGAGCGCATTGACTTGAGATTGCGCCGTGCCGATGCGATCCGCGAGCATCGCGTCGGTCTGCGGGTTGGCAGCCCACTCCGAAACGGGACGACCGGCGATCATCTCATCAGGCACGTGGCTCTCTGTGCTCGCTTCTACGGGTTGAGCGGACGGGTTGCGATGTTCTTCAATCGCGGCCTGTACGTCTTTGAGATATGCGGCTTCATCGTGCGCGCGTGCGGCCTCTTCCGCATGCGTCCGCCTGTAATCGTCGGGAAGGTCAGCGCGTCCGGCTTCCGTCTCGAAACCAGCGGCGCGGCTCTCCGCGTTGGCGAGGCGTTCGGCTACATGACGGTCGAGCGTCGGGTGCTTCTCCAGAGCATCCGGCACGCTCATCCCCAACACGCGCGGCAGGGTCTTCACTTCGCTGACTTCTCCCGTCGCCGTGTTGACGCACGAGAGGTTTCCGGCCTCATCCTTGAGCGTCACGAGCAACCCATCGGCAGCAGCTCCGGCAGCCTTTGCATCCACCGCCGCGCGTTCGATGTCGAGCACGCGACCACCCCGGCTGAAGAACTCCGCGAGCTTCGATTCGCCGCCCATCGCTTCGGCGAGGCCAGCGGCGACGCCAGCGCCGAGGCGCAAACTCTTGAGAGCTTGCAGACCGGCCTTGCCCGCGCCGATGCCGAGCAGATTTGACGGAGAGGTGACGGCCTCAGTGATGCCGCCGAGCAGGGAGGGGAGACGCGGATTGATGTTCGCGAGCGTCTGACTGTGCCGCACGCCTTCGGCCATCGGATTCTTTGCGTAGCCGGGCAGGTCTCCACCCGTCAAAGCCTGCAGGATTGCGTAGGCCGTCAGCGGGTCAATGTCGCCCGCGTCGAGACTTCCCGAACGAAGTTTCGACCACACGGCAGCATCGGGCGCGGCAGCCACCACGCGAGACGCCAACTCACCGCCGTGCGTGATCGGGCCGACCACGGGCGCGGCCACGTCGAGCAGCTTTTCCCCCGGCGACCGCTGCCCGTCGAACATGAATTCACCCGCGCGATCTATCGCCGGAAGAGATGCCATGTAGTCGTCGCGCAATTTCTTGAGTTGAGGTAACTCTTGGGACACTCTGAGAGTACGCCGCTCGAAATCGTAATGAGGGCTTCCCTCGAAAATCAGATCAGCAGGTTCAACGGTCTTCCCCTGCGAATCGTAAAGATGATTCTGTGCGCCGTTCGCCTCAAGCCACTTCTCAGTAAAACCGGCGGGGATGTCGTGAGTCGCCGCGTACTGGCGAACAGCCTGAGCACTGGCCTCATTACTCGACACCTGCGACCAGTCAGATTTGCCGTGGGGGAGATGCACGTCGAACTTGATCCGCGCGTCAGGGTTGGAACTTTGAGCAGCAATCTCGTCGCGTTGCGCACGCCCCTCCATCGTTTGCAAATCGGGGTTGGCGGACATTTGGAGAGGCGGCAAAGTGTGCGCGGGTTGAGACGTGCCGGTGTAGCGCGGGGCCGAGATCGTCATGCTCTCGTCGGGCGCGTCGTCTTCAACGTGCGCGGGCACGCCTTCGAGCAGTTAGTCGAGATCGTCGGCAGGAGCGGCGGACGCGGGGAGAGCGTCGAGCAAGTTATCGAGGTCATCACCGGCGGGCACAGCGTCAGACTCTTCAAAGTGGCCGGGGTCAACCTGTGCGCCGTTTCTCACCACGCCCCACTTGACCGCCACGGGAGCGTCGGCGGCGCGCTCACCATACACCTCGCCGAGTGCAGCATAAGCGGGGTGCGTGCCGTCCTTGATGTAATTGCCGCGCTCGTCGAAAGCAAGCACGTCGCGCGCGCGCCCGTCGAGGTGTTTGGAGTGCAGCGTCCACGAGACGCCTTGCGCGACCTTGCCCGCTTGCTGCTCAGGCGTGCGGACGCCCTCGCCGAGTTTGTACGTGTAGCCGGTGCGCCGCGACGCCTCATTCATCACGTCGGAGACGAACGAATCAAGCCGGGGGTCAACCCCGCGCGATGAAAGAGCAGAAGCC
>JBAVPI010000250.1:0-2911 GCA_049692915.1 Pyrinomonadaceae bacterium | reverse complement strand
GGCATCGGCGGCACGTAGCCGCCCGCCTTGCGCGCGATGTGCGACTCGATGATTTTCCAAGCGTTCTCCGTGAGCTTGTGCTGCCAGTACGCGCCGAGCGCGGGCAAAGCCACGAGCAATCCCATCGAGAGTATGACCGCAACCGCCGCGACCGCCGCCTTGTCGAACCATTTCTGCATGCCGATTTCGACGCGCGTGCCGCCGTGCTCCGGCGTGATTTTGATGGTCAGCGCCGCCGAGAGTCCCGTCAGTTCGCGCAGCATGCCAGCCTTGCGCGCCTGCAAGACCGATGTGGCGGCGACCTGCATCGTCTGAACCTCGAAGGCCGGGTCGGCGTCAAACAACTTGCGAAGCTCCGCCGTCAATCCCTGCGCATCAACTTCGACTCCCGGATAAAATCTGTTGTCCATAAATCTTTATCAAACAATTCCTTTCAACTTGGCGTGCCCTTCCATTTACGTTAAAAGCCCGCCGCCGGTTCGTCGAGAAAATAAAAAGAAGTCGAGAAAATAAAAAGGAAAGGGCGAGAGTGAAGATCAGTTTGAAATCGCGCACGCACTTCACTCGCGCCCCTTCGCTTCGTTTAACTTTCGAGCCGTTGACCACGCCTCGTCTTAAGATTTTTTCTTCCCCGGTTTTTCCCCGACGGCGTCCTCCGCAGGATGATTCTTGTCGGCTTCAACGATCTCCTGCACCTGCGCGAGCACGTCTTCGATTGTCTCGCGCTCGCGGATGTCCTGCGCCGTGTCGCGCATCGGCATGAGTTGCGACGCGAAGCGCGTGGAAGCTTCGGCAAGCTTGTGCAGGGATTTTTGCAGAAGGGCACTCTTCGGGTTGCGTTGCGCGGCGTCGTCTATGTTGGTGACGGACTCTTCCAGAATCTTCGAGAGGTCGCCAAGCATTTGCGTGCGCGTCCCCTTAATCGTGCCCCACTTCTCGGCATCTTTCTCAGACTGTCTGGCGAACGCCGACGGGTCTGTGACTGCCAGCAGGCGGCGCTCGGCGGCTTTGATGAAGACGGCTGTGCGTTTGTCCAATTCCTGCGCGTCGCGGATTTGTTCAATCTCTTCGGGCGTCAGGTGTTCGCGCCCCTGCGCCGTCGCCGCCACGTGCGCGTGCGAAGTGGCCGTCAACAAAAAGGGGAGCGTCATCAGAAGCAGCGCGAAGGCCGCGCGGCGAGTTGAATTACTGTTCATTAATTCGTTCACATCGGGCGTCGAAGAGAGACGGCGGAATTAAGCCGTTTTGAAGTTAACTTTCGCGCCTAAGGCCGTGGCGGTTGCTTCTCTTTGTCCGTAGAGGGCGGCTGCGCTCCCTTTGCGCGGTCGTCTCCTGTCGGTGTTTCCGTCTGAGCGGGCGGCGTTTGCGGCTCGCGCAACACCGTATCATCGTAAAAAGAGTTGAGCGCTTCGGTGCGCGACTCGCGGACGAATTCGAGCGCCTCTTTAACGTGGACGGCGTATGCAGAGGGAGTGTTGCGCCGGATGGTTTCGAGGCGCGGCATGTGTGAACGCAGGGCCAACTCGATGCGCTTGAAGAGGTCGCGCGACTTATTCTTGACCTTGCCTGTCCTATTCAGGAAGCGAATCGCGTCCTCAACGACGGCCTGATAGATGCCCAACTCGCTCCCTGCCTGAACGTAACGCTCGGAGGTCGTCTCAGAGGCGGCGCGCGCAAGCCGCTGATCGGCCAGTTCAAGACTGAGGCGCGTGCGGCCTTTGAGGTCACGCTCCGCATCGAGTTGCGCGCGGATTTCCGCCGGGACGAATTTCATCGGAGGCGGCGCGACATCTTCGGACGCATGCGTGACCGGCCCCTGTTGCGGGCTTCGCGCCGCGAGAGTGTGTGCGCCGACGCAGACATGCGCGATGAGCGCACACGTCAGAGCGATTCGCAGACGCATCAAGAATGGCCTCACCCGCATGATAGTCATCACTGAATTTTCTTACGCACCTTCACGCCTTCCCCGTGTTTGATCTGATTGCGCAGACTCGGCAAGCGCAGGTTGACCTTGTCCATCTCTTCTTGATTCGCGTTCGCATCGGCACGCGTGAGAAATGTTTCGTAGGCGTCGAGCGCGTCCGTGTATTCGCCGAGGAGGTCGTGCGCGCTCCCGATGAAATAATAGACGACCGTGAGTTCGGGCCGCGCCCCGTTGAGCCATTTGTATTCGACGAGCGCTTGCTTGTAAAGCTTTAATTTGTAGAGGGCGATGGCGAAGTTGGCGTGCGCCGTATAATTGTCGGGCGCGGCCTGCACGACGCGCTGAAGAATGCCCGCCGCTTCGTCGAATTTACGAAGTTGGACGAGCGCCGCCCCGTAGCCGACCGCGTGGCTGATGTTGTGCGGCTCGATCTCCGCGGCCCGCCGGTAGAGGTCTGCGGAGCGTTGCGAATCAGTGATGCGGTAGAGGTTGCCGAGACAGGCGAGCACGGAGGCGTTACGCGGTTCGCGCTCCAACAACTTCTCAAGCGCGGCGCGCGACTCCGGCGTGTCTTCGCAGCGGGCGTTGAGCGCCGCGCCCAATTTCTGTCCGTCTGCGGAATTTTTCGACGCTTCCGGCAGCGCCTCGAAGATGCGCCTCGCGTCCTCTCCACGCTCGATGCGTGCGTAAAGTCCGGCGACCGCCAGCGCGATTTTCGCGTCCGACCGCGCCGCTGCTTCCAGTGCGTGCGCCTCTGTCGCCGCGCGCTCCCGGTCGCCCGTCTCTATATATAAGTCTGCGCGCCGCAAACGCGCGGCGGCGTTGTCCGGCTCCAAAGCGAGAGCACGCTCAAAACTTTTGAGAGCCGCCGCCGTGTCTTTGGCGGAGCGCTCGGCATCGGCGCGCGCCAGCCAGAGGGAAGCGTCCCCGTCGTTGACGAGTGTTGCGCGCCGCAGCATCTCGACGGATTCGCTCGCGTCGCCCGCC
>JBAVPI010000249.1:0-3653 GCA_049692915.1 Pyrinomonadaceae bacterium | reverse complement strand
GTCGTGCGCGGCGGTCGGCTGTCCCTTGGTCTGAATGATGACGCGCACGGTCTGCGTCGAAGAGGCTTGCGCGCTCAACTCCGGCGCGACTTTGCTCTCGCGTCGGCCTTGACCGCGCGAGCCGTCGGCGTTGTTCGATGCGGCGAAAGTGCCGGTGAGCGGGGCGAGAGAGACGAACAGCAGGCTCAAGGCGATCAGGGAAGATGTGATGCGGCGCGACATGGTGGATGCTCCTTTTAACTTGATGTGCCCGCGAGGGGCACGAGGTTGTTTGTCAAAAACTGTTGAAGAAACTGGCGACGTTCGCAGGTTCGGCAGCGGGCGGTTTCCCCTCCCTCTCTGCCCCGACTCTCAAGGGAGCGAGCGCGCACGCGCTTTCCGCCTTCCCCGTTCCGAGTCCCTGTCAATCATCTGCCACTCCCCATTACAACCCCTATGCCACCTCGCCGCACACTCCCGCCACCCGCACAAAAGCCACTAACCCTCAGCATTTCGACACTTTCCTCTCGTCGGCTCGGATTTCCCCACAGCATCAAAAAGTGATACTTCCTTCGCACCTCGCTCGACGCGGCGACGCTTGAACTCCGACTTTTATCGAGTTAACTGAGGTTTCGGCGGGATGTTACTTACCAACAACGCAAGTGCGAACGAGGTATGCACGTGATACTTCCTTCGCACCGGCTTGGCTTTGCCTAACGATTCACTTTTGCCCAACGGAATGAGAGGTTGCCCAACGATTAGCTGGCCCACCGTTAAACATTGACGTTAAACGCTTGGTGTCTGAAAATACTTCTTGACAGTACAGGGCCGTGCAGCTATAGGAACATACTGCGAAAAAGAACTGGAGGTACGTTAGATGTCTAACAACATGAAGCTAACAAGCGATACCAACGCGCGGCGCTTGACCTCCGAATCCGAGATTAAGAAAGTCTTTGATTTGCTTGGCCTCTTAACGGACGAAGATAGAGCTATATACTCTCCCTTCGTCTCAACTGAGGAAGCCAAAGAATCGCAGGGTCATACATACACGACCCAGCTATCTAATAATTCAGAGTTATTTACGCCTAAACGGTAAACAATGCCTAATTGGAAAGCACTTCTTGATGAAGTGAAAGCCGCCGCACCCGTCTATGACGTGGTGCGGCGTAACTATCTGCGACAGTTATTTGAACATACAGATCGCAACGTCATTGTTTATTATTCTGGCTGGCTACAGAAAGGCAATCTGCCCGGACTTGGCGCGACCACGTTTTCAATTAATGATAGTGATAAAAACGGTTTCATGGCCACGATTCACCAGTTAGATAAAAAGAAGGGACTTGATCTTCTACTTCACACACCGGGAGGGGATATAGCTGCCACAGAGTCACTTGTAGATTATCTTCGTTCAATGTTCGGGACGAATATAAGAGCAGTAGTACCCCAATTAGCTATGTCTGCGGGAACAATGGTATCTCTAGCATGTAAACAGATTGTTATGGGCAAGCATTCAAGCCTAGGCCCTATTGACCCTCAGATAGGCGGCATTCCTGCTCACGGAGTTATAGAAGAATTTAATGAAGCTGCTAAAGACATCGTAGCTGATCCACGCAGGGCACATCTTTGGCAACCTATCATTGCTAAATATAGCCCTACCTTGATTGGTAGATGTAATAAAGCAATTGATTGGTCTACTCAAATCGTAAAGGAGTGGTTAATCACGGGAATGTTTGATGGGCAGGTGGACGCTAAGAAAAAAGCAAATCACATCGTTAAAGAACTTGGAAGCCATGCTCTTACTAAGTCACATGCGAGACATATTTCATCTAAGAAAGCACAAGAGTTGGGCCTAGATGTTGTGCCTTTAGAAAACGATCAAAAGTTGCAGGATTTAGTCCTAACCGTTCATCATGCCTGCATCCAAAGTCTATCAGGTACGCCAGCCTTGAAGATAATAGAAAATCATTTAGGTGTCGCGTTTATCGAGAACGCCGTGCAACAGTGAGTTGCGTCATTCTTTCTATGCTGCCAAGCTCCAAAACTTCGGCTTCAAGTTCAACTCATACATACTCTGAATAAGACAGCAGATGTTATGGCAAAGCACATTGCATAACGCCTCATTGATCTGCGCTGTTTTGGTCTTGCTTCTCAGCGAATCTCCGAACTTCGACTTAATCATGTGGAATGTAGTCTCGACGTTTGACCGCTTGTGGTAGTGCTGCGTGAACACGCCACTTCTGCGTGAGAACTTACTTTTACAACATGAAAACGTCCGACTCCAACGCGCGAATCGGCTTCTCTGGCGTGTGAATCGGCTTCTCCAGTGTGAAAGTCCTCTTCTACAGTGTGAAAGTGCCTTTATCAAACGTGTGAGCGAGAGTCTCCGGTGTGAAAGTGCCAATATCCAAGGTGAAAGTGTGCCTCTCAAATGTAAAAGTTTACTTATCGAGCGTGAAACCGTGCTTATCCATTGTGAAAGTACACTTATCGAGCGTGAAAGTTTACTTCTCAGGTGTGAAAGTTTACTTCTCAGATGTGAAAGTGTGCCTCTCAGGCGTGAAAGTTTACTTATCCACGGCGAAAATGCGTTTATCAGGTGTGAAAATGCGCTTCTCAGGAGTGAAAACGAGGGCATCGGGTGCGTGAATGCGTTTATCTATGGTGAAAATGGGTGTGGGGAGGGTGAAAATGTGCTTGTCCGTGTCGGGTGGCGGGTAGATTTTTAGGTCAGGCGGTGGCGGCGATTTGGTAGCGTCCGAGTTTGAGTTGGAGGCCGCGGCGCGTGAGGCCGAGTTCGCGTGCGGCGCGCGAGATGTTGCCGTTATGCTGGCGCAGGGCTTCGGCGATCATGTTGCGCTCAAGGTCTTCGACGGCGACGGAGAGTGGGACGTTGCGCGGAACGCTGCTGCCGACGCCGACGCTCTGACTGAAGGACGCGGCCTGCGGCGATGTGGCGGCATGGGAGACGGCGGCGTGCGGGGCGGCGCGTTGGACTTCGGGAGAGAGTTGGTCGGGCGTAATGACAGTTCCGTCTTCTGCGCGGGCGACGGCGCGTTGTAGTTCGTTGCAGAGTTGGCGGACGTTGCCCGGCCAGTCGCAGACCATCAGCAGGTCAACCGTCTCAGGCGTGATCTTGATGTCCTGCTTCTTGAACTTCGCGGCATACTCGTTGACGTAATAGTTGACGATGTTCGGTATCTCGCTCCTGCGCTCGCGCAGCGGCGGCACTCTCAGGCGAATGACGTTGAGACGATAGTAGAGGTCTTCGCGGAAACGACCCTCTTCAACCATTCTCTCCAAGTCAGTGTTCGTCGCCGCGATGATGCGCACGTCCACCTTCGCGGGCCGCTGCTCGCCCAAAGGCTGTATCTCTCCCTCCTGCAAAAACCTCAAAAGTTTCGGCTGCACGTCCAGCGGCAGGTCGCCTATTTCGTCGAGAAAGAGCGTGCCTCCGGCGGCGGTGCGGATGACGCCGGGAGAGTCAGAGACAGCGCCCGTGAACGCGCCGCGACGATAGCCGAACAGGTAGCCTTCAGAGAGTTCTTTCGGCACGGCGGTGCAGTTGAAAGGGATGAACGGTTGAGAGCGTCTGGCCGACACCGTGTGCACGGCGTTGGCGACGAGTTCCTTACCCGTCCCCGAATCACCCGTAATCAGCACCGTCACGTCAGACG